>JACRCY010000193.1 GCA_016218785.1 Deltaproteobacteria bacterium | reverse complement strand
CGGGCCGACCCGCGGGGCGGGGTCCGGCGGCGGCGGCGTGGGGGCGCCCTGGCCGGGGGCGCGGCAGCCCGCCAGCGCGACGAGCGCGAGCGCGCACCGGGCGACCGCGATGGCTCCGGTCCTGCTCATGGCGTGGCCGCCGCGCCTGGGGGCGCTGGCGCGGGCGCGGGGCGCGGCTCGCGCATCAGGATGACCAGGACCAGCGCGGCGACCGCCCAGGCCCCGACGATGCCCTCGGTCGCCACGGCACCCAGGGTGCGCGCGGACCACACCGCCACGGCGTCGAGGGCCGCGTGCGCGACGATGGCCAGGAGGAGCCAGGCGGGCTGGCCCCGGGTCACGGTCCGCATGACCAGCACGGTGAAGAGGACGTGGCTCGTGATCGCGAACACCCGCTCCAGGCCCGCCAGCAGCGACATGTACCAGGGGGTCGCCCAGAAGGTCGCGGCCGCGGCCCCCGCCTGCCACGACTGGTCGGCCGAGAGCCGGAGCATGGACGCGGGCAGGTACCGCAGCACGAGCATGTTCACGAGCGTGAGGGCTACCAGCGCACCGAGGATCATGGCCTCGACCCCGCCGTGGCCGGCCCCGAACTGCAGCGCGGCGTGGTAGCCGCGCGCGCGGCGGTAGACGAAGCGCAGCGCCGCGAAGCGCGCCACCTCCTCGCAGAGGCCGGCCGACAGACCGGCCGCGGCGGCCAGCGCCGGCAGCGGCAGCAGGCCCAGGGCCCGCGGGGGCCCCAGGAGGCCGACCGCCCAGTTGAGCGGCAGGTGCACGACCTGCGAGGCGACGAAGGTCGCGGCGCCCACGCCGAAGACCGCCCAGCCGACGTCGAACCGGCGCCGCAGCCACCGTCCCAGGAGGAGCGGGACGACGAGCATCAGCGGCAGCTGGACGAGGAGGACCGTCAGCAGGAGCGAGAGCGGGAGCGTCGGTGAGGCGTCCATTCTCGGTGGTGTCCGCCGGTGCCCGACGGGCCGCGCGCGGCGCTGGCGCGGGCGCTACCGGGTGAACGTCAGCTGGCCGGCGGAGTGCCGGGTCGCCGCGTCCCTGAGGGTGTCGATCTCGAACTCCTCCGCGTCGAAGGACGGCACCGTGAGGGCCTCGACGCGCAGGTTGAGCTGGCCCGTCGGGAGCGGGCTCGGCGAGAGGGCGGGCAGCGTGAAGGAGGTGCTGCCGTCGAGCAGGCCCACGTTCCACGCGACCGTCGCCCCGCTAGTCCCCTCCTGGAGGAACTTGACGGTGTGCAGCGACGCCTCGGCCGCCGGCGCGAACGAGTAGGTGCCGCCCGTCGTGCTGAAGCTGGTGGGCTGGGGGAGCCAGGCACCGAAGTCGACCGTGCTGCCGAGGGCGACCCCGCGCTTCCAGATGGTCGACTGCGGGAAGGCGGTGTTCGCATCGGCCTTGGCGTGCGCGATGAAGTCGTACGTGGCCGACGCGAGCACCCCGGTCAGCGCCGGGACGGGCTGGGTGAGCGTGCTCGACCCGAAGGGCGTGAAGGCGAGGGCGATGTCGCCGCTGTCGCCCATCTTGATGAGCGGCAGCCCGACCACGGCCGTCATGCCGGTCGGCGCCGTCTGCAGCGCGACCGTCGCGCTGGTCATGCCGGCGCTGCCGACCGGGACCAGCACCTCGCCGGTCTTGTTCTCGTTGGCCGCCAGGTTCTGGTCGAGGAGGAAGGCGTAGTCGACGACCGTGATGGTGTCGTCATTCCGGTCCGTCGTGTTCTTGGTGTCGAGATCGATGACGACCGCCCAGTGGATCTGCTTGCCGGTGCGCGTGTTGAGCTTCCAGTTGCAGGCCTTGCGCTCGGTGCCGCCGATCACCGCCTTCGCGCAGAGGTTGGTCGGGAGCGTGACCCCGAAGAAGTCCTGCGTGCCCTGCGGGATGGTGTTCTCGGGCGCGTCGAACGGCTCGACGTACGAGTAGCCGATGTAGGCCAGCAGCAGGTGGCCCGCCGCCGGCGCGGGGCGCGTGTCCCAGCCCTGGATCGTCCCCTCGGCCTTGGCCGTCGCCGGCTGGGGGCTCTGGGTGGACTCGAGGGGGATCGTCAGGTTGGCGGCGTTGGCGCCGACCCAGGTGGACGCCGCGTAGGTGGCGGCGGTGGCCGTGACCGTCTGCGGCCCCTTCAGCTGGCCGTCCTTGAAGCTGGCCAGGCCCGCGCTGTCGGTGGTGCCGGTCAGGGGCGCCGTGTCCGCCGAGTCGCCCACGCGCACCGCCGCTCCCGTGATCGGCGCCCCGGACATGCCGTCGATCACGTAGACGTGGAGCGCGCCTTTGATCGCGCCGTCACCCGCGCCGCCGCCGGCGATGAGCCGCGGATCCGGGTTGTTGACGGACTCGCCGCCGCACGCCGCGACGAGCGGGAGACCCACGCACGCGAGGACTACCCAGGCACGCTGCCAATGCGTCTGCATGACGTTCCTCCTACGGTTGTGGCGAGGTTAGCCCAAGGCGCGGGTGGCCGCCAGTCACGCGGCATCGCGGGCCGCCGGCGGCGCCCAGCCGGCGTCCTCGAGGAGCTGGTCGATCGGGTCCCAGAGCGAGGGCCCGTGCTCGATGACGCCGAAGTGGGAGGTCTCGGGGAAGTAGACGTGGCGCGCCCCCGGGATCAGACGCGCCATCTCGGCTGCAGCTTCCGGTGGCGTGACCCAGTCCTTCTCCCCGGCCACCACCAGGACCGGGCAGCGCAAGGACGGGAGCAGGTCGCGGGCGTCGTGGTGCATCATCTCGTACATCGTGCCGAAGTAGGCCTTCTTGTCCGACTCGGTCACGGAGCGCACGTGCTCCATGAACACGTCGCGGTTGGCGCGGTCGCCGCAGAACCCGATCAGGGTGCAGAGGAGCCAGGCCAGCGGCGGCATCGTGACCCCGATCCGCAGGAACGCCTGCGCCCCCCACGGCACCACCCGGCTGGCCGAGATGGCGAGGTGCACCAGGTCGGAGACGGGCCGCGGGAACGCCGCCCGGAACGGCTGCCCCGGCGAGCCGAAGAGCACGCCGAAGGCGGTCACGCGATCGGCCGCCAGGCGGATCATCTCCAGGCCCACCGGCACGCCCATCGACCAGCCGAGCACCGCCGCCTTCGGCTCGCCCAGGGCGTCGAGCACCTGGAGCGCGTCGCGCGCGTGGCGCGGCATGGTGAACTCGACCGACCACGACGGCACGCGGCTCCGCCCCATGCCGCGGTAGTCCCAGCAGACCGCCCGGTGGCCGCGGTGCCGCAGGTGCTCGGCGATGGCGTCGAGGCCGGGGGCGGTGACGCCGATGCCGTTGGCCAGGAGCACGGCCGGCCCGTCGCCGGCGCTCTGCACGGCCAGCGCGGCGCCGTCGTCGGTGGTGACCGTCGAGTGATGCCACGGCACGCGGGGGACCGGGTCAGGGAGATCGAACATTCGGGCTCCTCCTCTCGGATGGGAACCCTAGCAGGGTTCCCATGCCCTCCCGCGAGGGACCCCGTCGGGCGGAGCCCGCCGGGTTCCCCCGCGACTACTTCGCGGCGGGCTTCGCGCTCACACACCGGAAGCCCACGGTCGGCAGGGTCTCGAAGGACTTGTGGGTGCGCCGGTTGCCGGGTCCCACGCTCGCCGGCGTCGCATCGGCGTAGCTGCTGCCCCGCGCGACCGTGGCCGTCGCCGGGGTGCCCGACTTGGTGGGAACGGGCACCGTTCCGGTCGTCCACTCCGCCACGTTGCCTTCGAGTTCGAGGACTCCGAAGGGGCTGTTGCCGGCGGGGTGGCTGCCGACCGGGCAGGTGCCCGCGCGCTTCCAGCAGAGCTGCGCGTCGGGCGCCGCCTTGCCCCAGGGGAAAGGCCGTCCGTCGGTGCCGCGTGCGGCGAACTCCCACTCGTCCTCGTCCGGCAGCCGCCGCCCGCGCCAGGTGCAGAAGGCGGCCGCCTCCCCGGGGGAGACGCAGCTCATCGGGTGATCGAGGCGGTCGAGGCGGCCCCAGTTGCAGTCGCCCCCCGCCTGCGGCTCGCTGCACTTCCCGGCGGCGACGCACCCCGCGTAGGCGCCCACCGTGACCTCGGTCCGGTCGATGTCGAAGGCCGCGAGCGTCACCCTGGCGGGGGCGGCAGGCGCGGGAGCGGCGCCCGCCGGACGGCTCGCGCTGAGGTCGGCGCGGGGGGCTGGCCGGAACGTGCCTCCGGGGATCTGCACCGTGGTCAGGGCCTTGAGCGCCGCCTCCGACGCCGCGGGATCGACCTTGAAGCAGAGGGTGGGGTCGAGCCTGCACGCGCGCGCGGCCAGCCCGGCGGCCCGGGTGGGGTCGGCCTTCAGCCCGTGCTCCCCGCGCTCGAGCGACTCGCCCGCGGACAGGCACGAGCCCGCGCTGCCCAGCTCACAGGCATGGATCAGCGCCGTCACGCTCTCCTGCGGGCACAGGGGGCCGCTGCCCACTCGGGTGAGACAGACGCGGGAGAGCACCTCGCAGTGCGGCCGTGAGCCCTCGCCGCACAGCTCGCGGCAAGCCCGGCGCCGCGCCTCGTGACCGGCCGGCGTGTTGGGCGGCTCCTCCTCGCACGGCCGCGGGTCGATGACCGCCCCGTCGGGGCGCCGCACGTACGCCTTCTGCGAGTTGCAGGCCACCACCACGACGGCGAGCGCGGCGACGGCCGTGACGAGCAGCGCGGCGCACGACGGTCGCTCCAGTCGCATTGGGGCACCTCCGGCAGCTACGGCTTCTGCCGAGGATCCCCCGTCCGTGCGTCGAGCGTCAAGCGAAAGCGGGGTGGGGCGGCGCGGCTACACGCGGCGGGCGCGGGCCTCGGGACAAGTGCGGCGGTTGTGCCCCGGCTTCTGGCAGACCCGGCAGCGCCAGCGGGTCGAGCCGGCGCGTCGGCGGGAGTTGATCTGGCGCCGGTGCCGCTCGCAGTAGTTCGCCGAGACCGCGACCCGCGGGCAGAGCATGCACAGGCCCTGCTCCCGGTGGCGAAGTTGGTAGCCGAGCACCGCGCGGAGGTGGGATTCGCTGGTCCGGGTTTCCACGTCGAGGAGTGGTGCAGGCAGCGTGCCAGTCATCGGAGCACCGTAGGTCATTTGTCTTGCTTGGACCCGACCATGCCGTCAAGGGTTGCACCGTTGCAGGGAAGTTGCAGGTGCAACTACCCCTGGCTCGCGCGGGTGGCCGGGTTCACGTAGCATGGGCGGCGTGACCGATCCGCCGGCGAGCCCGCCCCGCACCGCGCCCCCTCGCGCCCGACGGCGGCGCGGGAGGCGGCTGCTGGCGATCGCGGGGATCGCGCTGGTCGCTGCCGTGGCCGTCAAGGTGGTGTGGGTGCTGGCGCTGCGCCCCGACCCCGCGCGCCTCCTCGCGGGCGGGGAGCGCGCCGACCTCGACGCGCGTCGCGCCTACCTGGTGTCACGGCTCACGGGCGACCCCCGCGTGTCGCAGACGATGGCGGCGCCCGACGACGGCCCGTTCCGCGGCGAGTGGCTCATCGGCTCGCTGTCGATGACGGCGGCCGCCTCGACCAACATGGCGTTCGAGCACCCCGCGCTCCTGCCGCGCGCCCGCGAGGACGTCGCCCGCCTCCTTGATCGCGCGCTCGCGCCCGACGCCCGCGCGTTCGACGCGCAGCGCTGGCGCGAGGATCCCCTCGATTCCCTGGACGGGCCGCACGGCCACGCCGGCTACCTCGGCCACCTGGCACTGATGCTGGGCGCCAACCGCCTGCTCGGCGGCGAGCACCGCTTCGACGCGCAGCACGACCGGGTCGCCGCCGCCCTGGCGCGCCGGGTCTCCACCGCGTCCGCGGCCCACCTCGAGACCTACCCGGGCGAGACCTACGCCATGGACAACACCGTGGTGCAGGCCGCCCTCGCGCTCCACCAGCGCGCGGGTCGCGGCGAGCACCAGGCGGCGACGGCGCGGTGGCTGGCCCACACGCGACGCCACCTGCTCGACCCCCGCACCGGGCTGGTCTCGTTCGCGCTCGACGGTGCCGGGCGACCCACGCAGGGTGCCCGGGGCTCCGGCGCCGGCTGGAACAGCTTCTACCTCCCGTTCGTCGACGAGGCCTTCGCGGCGGAGCAGTTCGCGGCGCTCAAGGCGCACCTGGTGCTCGATCTGCCGTTCGGGGGCGCGGGCGTGCGCGAGTTCCCGGCCGGGGTGGCGGGGAGCGGCGACGTCGACTCCGGACCCGTCGTCCTCGGCATCAGCACGTCGGGCACCGGGTTCGCCGTGGCTGGTGCGCGCCACGCGCGCGACGCCCGGCTGCTCGGACGGCTCCTCACGACCGCCGAGATCGTCGGCTGCACGGTCCACTGGCGCGGCCAGCGACGCTACCTGCTCGCGCCCCTGGTGGGCGACGCGATCATGCTCGCGATGAAGACCGCGCGGCCCTGGGACCGGCGGTTCCTCGACGCGAAGTGACGACGAACGCTTGAGGCGCCGACCGCCCCTGGGGTAGGCTGCCCGCGGGAGGTGCCCATGTCACTCGTCTACCTCGTCCACCGCGGCGCCACGTACATCGACGAGATCGCGGCCTACCTCGACGGGCTGTCCGCGGATCATCGTCGCCACGAGGTGCGGCAGCTCGGCCGCGCCGCCCAGGAGCGCCTCTACGAGCTGGCCGCGGCCGCGCCGCCGATCACCCTCGAGCACTTCGTGCCGACGGCGACGTCGCCGCTCACCGAGGTGATCCACGACGGCAAGAACACGCTGCCGGCCCTGCAGACGTTCCAGAAGCGCTTCTGCCGGCCAGCCGGCGACGGCGGGCGCCTCTTCGGCTACAACGAGGGCGTCACCCGTCCGGTCCTCGGCCCCGGCTTCTTCGTGGCCCACCCGACCGCCGGCAACGCGGAGTGGGAGCGACGCGGCGCCGTGGTCGTCGACTACTACCTGGTCCCGGACGGGGAGGTGGCCCCGGGCTGGCCGCGCGTCGTCCCCAACACCCACGGGCTCCAGGTCCTCGTCTACCACCAGACACGCGACTTCATGCGCCGCGTGTCGACGCACGTGAGCATCGGCGCGGCCTACAAGGGCGAGAAGAAGCTGGGCGCCTACTTCGCGCTCTGCCGCCACGACTGAGCGCCGGCGGCAGCACGGCGGCGCTCAGCCCGACCGGCCGGTCCGCACGCGGCGCCGGCTGCGCAGCGCGTTCCGCACGACCGTGGCCACCAGGAGCAGCACCGGCGCCGCCGCCAAGCTCAAGGTCCACCTGGTGCCCAGCAGCAGGTGGAGCACCACCGCGCTCGCGCCCCACGCCAGCAGCAGCGTCATCAGCACGAAGACGATGCCGGCAGCTTCGCGTAGCGTCACCGGCTTTCGCGGCTCCGCCGCCCCCGCCACCGTCCCCTCGCGCACCATGCCACCCTCACCAACCCGCCCATCACCCATGACACGACTATGACAGACCGGCGGTCGGTTGCCAAGTGTCGGGTCGTGCTGGGGGTGTGATCGTTGGGCCTTGGTGAACTGGCGTTCACACGGCGAGGGCAGCCGTCAGGCGAGGCGTAGATGTCCGGCGGCGAGGCGTGAGGTCGGCGCCACGCGCAACATGATAGCGGCATCCCGACGGTTGGCAAGTTT
>JACRCY010000192.1 GCA_016218785.1 Deltaproteobacteria bacterium | reverse complement strand
GGGTGAGCGCGCGGGGCGCGGCCGGCGGGGCGGCCGGCGGGGTCGCGGTCCCGGCGTCAGCCTGCTCCGACCTCCACAGCGGCGGGATGGGCTTCAGCTGCGTGGCCAGGAACTCCTGGTAGGCCGCCTTGACGATCGCGAGCTGCTCGGGCTCGGTGCGGTGGACCGACTTGCCCTGCTCGATGTCGCCAGTGAGCTGGAAGAGCGCGAAGCTGCGCCGGGCGGGGTAGTGGTGGAGCTTCCACCCGTCGAGGATGAAGGCCCGGCGCATCTCGTAGTCGGGGTGCTCCGGCTGGTCGGCGACGATCGCGCGCGCGGGCAGCTCGCGGCCCGCCACCCATTCGCCGATGAGGCTGCGGCCGTGCGTGCCCGCGGGGATCTCGCCGCCGAGCAGCTCGATCCAGGTGGGGAAGAGATCGATGTGGCTGGTGGGGCGGGTGATGCGCTTGTGCGCTATGCCCGGCCCCACGACGAACATGGGTACCCGGATGTTCTCCTCCCACAGCTCGAAGCCGTGGTTCGGCTGGCCGTGCTCGAAGAACGACTCGCCGTGGTCGCCGGTGACCATGATCACGGTCCGCTTCGCCGCCGGGAGGGTGGCGAAATGGTCGAGCAACCGGCCGACGTGGTGGTCGGTGAACAGCACCTCGTGGTCGTACTTGTCGCGGGGGCTCTTGCCGAACGTCGGGAAGCCGGGGTGCACGATGTACTCGGAGTGCGGGTCGAAGTAGTGGACCCACAGCCAGAAGCGCCCTTGGGTGTTGGCCGGCACCTGCAGCCACCGCAGCGCGGCGTCGGTGATCCAGCCGGAGCTCCCCTCGGTATCGTCGCTCCCCGGCCCGCTGGGCCCCTTGCCGATGACCTGCCACTCCGGGAACCCCTGGCCCCAGCCGGTCCAGCGCGCGAAGAGCCAGTGCGACATGATCCCGGCGCAGCGCACCTGCTCGCCGCAGACGACCTCGGCGGCCGTCGTCTCCTTGGGCGAGATCTTCATGGCGTGGGAGTTGCTGCGGATCAGCTCCGAGGCGTACTTGCCCGTGACCATGCTGGGGACGGCGTGCCCCGTGTAGGAGCCGAGGGCGTAGGCGCGCGTGTAGATGGTCCCGCGCTCGGCCAGCCGATCGAGGTTGGGCATGACCGCGCGCGGGTTGCCCGCGTAGCTCGGGGCGTCCCAGCGGAGCGTGTCGATGGTGATGAGCAGCAGGGAGACGTCGGCCGGCAACGCGGGCCGCGTCGCCGGCGCGCTCGCGGGCTGGGTCGCCGCCGCCGGGGCCACGGCCGGCCGGCGCGTGAGCTTGAGGTCCTGGCCATCGCAGTCCTCATCGATGCCGTTGTCCGGGATCTCGGTGGCCGCCGGGCTGCGCCGGGGATCGCGGTCGTCGCAGTCGCCGCCGCCGAGCCAGCGGGAGTAGCCGTCCCGGTCGTGGTCGCCGAGGCGGCGACCGAGGCGGAGCACCACCCGGGACAGGCCGCGCTGGCCCTCCAGCGGCGCCACGGCGTCGGGCGCGAGGTCGATGACCTTGGAGGCGCCGATCGGCCCCAGGCACGCGAGGAACAGGGCCACCGTCGCTGCGTGGAGGACCAGCGGCTCCACCCGGGTGCGGAGGCGCTGGTCGGCCACGAGCGCGACCACGGCCAGCGCGAGCACGGAGACGAGCGGTCCCGCCGCGATGCCCTGGCGGCGGAGCAGGCCCAGGAACGCGAACGGCCCCCCGGCTTCAGCGCCGGCCCGGAGCGGCGGCAGGAGCAGGAGCACCCACAGCACCGCGATCACGCCGAGGGCGGCGAGGGGACGACGCAGCAGGCGCGCCCGACCCTCGAGCGGCGCGTGGATGCGCGCGATGAAGGACGCCATGCCGCGCAGCGCGAGCAGCGCGAGCGGCGCGAGCACACCCAAGCCGGCGGTGAGCGTGAGCGCCGCCAGCCCGCGGTGGTGGTAGGCGGTCATGAAGTGCAGCACCAGGCGGTAGGTCACGCCCAGCAGCACCGGCGTCACCAGGCCGATGGCGAGAATCCAGGAGCTCGCCTGCGGAGCATCCTCCACCAGGGACCGGGGCCGCACCTGCCACGACCCGGGCAGCAGCGCCCCGCCGGCGGCCAGGGCGAGCGCCACGAGGACGCCGACGGGGAGGAGCAGCCCCGCCGCCACCAGCATGCCGGGGAAGGTGCCGGGGGCGCGTGCCAGCAGTGGCTCGACGATGCCGACGACGAGCGCCGCGATGGCGCCGGCGGTCAGCGCGCTGGCTGCTCGCGCGAGCATAGGGGGGTTCTAGCACGCCGTGGGGGCAGTGGGTACGCCGAGCGTCACGGCGCGCCCTCCGCCGCCGCTGCGGCGCCCGCAAACAGCGTGTTGGTCCAGGCCCGCCGGCGGCGCCCGTCCTCGATCTCGACGTAGACGTAGGGCCAGTCGAGGGGCACGGCGAGCTCGGCCTCGCGCAGCGGCGGGCCGTCGAAGGAGCCGCTCCGCACGCCCGCGCAGCCGGGCCCGACCAGACGCACGAACTGGACGGGCGACGTCTCGAGGTGCACCTTCGCGCCGTCCCACGTGATGCGGTCGAAGCGCGGGCCGCAGCTCGAGTAGAAGGTCCCGGCACGGAGGGCGGCGCTGATCGCCCCCTCCGTGCGCTCGGGCGCGAGCACCATGACCCAGCCGCCGTTCCAGCCCGGGTGGTCGGGCCGGAGGTGCGCGTCGTCGACCGCGAGCCCCGCCACGTCGGGGCGCTCGGCCAGCATCGCGTTCCAGTGCACGCTGCCGTCGCCCTTGCCGTTGAGCCAGCGGCACTGATGGTTGTAGATCTCGACGCCGTCGAACGGGTAACGGAGCGCCTCGCCGCAGCTGTTGCCGCTCCAGTGGGGGTGGGCCAGGATCGTGAACGCTCCCTGGCGGCGCGCCTCCGCGAGGCCCGCCGGCAGGCCCATGGGCTCCATTACGCCTTCGACCCGACCGAGGCACACGATGTGGTAGAAGCTCCCCCGCTCGTCGGTGCCGTCCAGCTCCACCCCCTCGAGCCACAGCAGCTCACCGGCCGGCGGGAGCGCCTCGCGGTACGAGGCCACCCAGTGGTCCGTGCAGCAGAGGAAGTCGTAGCCCGCGCCGGCGTAGAGCGCGGTCAGCTCAGCGAGGGTCTTGCCCCCGTCGGAGGCGGTGGTGTGGATGTGGGTGTTGCCCTTCAGCCACCGGCCGGGCGCGTCGTAGCGGAAGCGCCGCACGGTCACGCCTTCGAGGCGAGGTAGACCTGGCGGTGACGCCAGAAGGCCAGGCTGACCAGGACCGCCCCCAGCCCGAACGCGGCGTAGGTCAGCGCGACCGCCGTCGGGACGGCGCCACGCCGCGCGAGCACGAAGGCCGCGCCGAGGAGCACTGACTCGCCGATCACTCGCGCGCCCCAGGCCGTCCCCGATTGGATGGCGTCGTCGTGCACGAGCAGGTTGTCGAGCCCGCCCATGGCGAACTCGAGGCACACGATCGCGATGATCGGCCAGGCCGGCAGGTAGCCGCCGCCCAGCAGCGCGGTCGCGGCCACCGGGAGGGTGATCGCACCGACGAGGCGGAACCAGTCGGCGGCGTCGAGCGGCCGGCGGCGCACCAGGCTCCGGATGCCGGTGAGGTACGAGCCGCCCGTGTACCAGGTGAGCGCGACCGTGCCGACGAGCAGGAACAGGGAACAGGTCGGCGGGTCGGTGAGGACGGTGCAGACGAGGAGCGCGCCGAAGCACCCGCAGAAGACGAACGCACCGCGCCACCACCGACGGCGCACCAGGTAGAAGACGCCGGCGGCGACGAGCGGGGCCACGGTGAGCACGGCGAGGAAGCCCAGGAAGAATGCGCTGCTCGCCACCCGGGCGAGGAAGAAGACGGCCGCCGCCGACATCTGCACCCAGGTCTTGACCTTGGCGAGGTACGACGAGCGCAGCGTGATGTCGCGGCGCTGGTACGAGGTCCGCGCGGCCGTGACCACGAACTCGCGCACCAGGAGCGCGCCCATCCAGGCCGGCGGCAGCCAGCCGATGGCCGGGTCGCACATGGGGAAGAGGACGATCGCGAGGAAGACCTTGTCCGCGATCGGGTCCATGAGACCACCGAGCACGGTGGTGCCGTAGCGCCGGGCCAGGTAGCCGTCCACGAAGTCGGTGCAGCCCAGGATGGTCAGGAAGACGAGGGCGATCCACTGGCCGGTGAGGCCCTGGTAGATGAGGTAGCCGCCGATCGGCAGCAGGGCCAGGCGCGCGAAGGTCACCTGGTTGGCGGTGATCAGGGGCTTGGGCGCCGTGGCGGCTACGAGGGGCTTGGGCGCCGTGGCGGCGGCGGTCTCCACGGGGCGCAGACTAGGCCTTTGGCGGTCGGCGATCAACCCCACCCCGGGCGGCTCTCGGCCCAACGTCATTCGCCCGCCGAAGAGCACGATGGGTGAGCAATAATACTCAATAATTGAGTAATCTGTTGACGCCCGACGGGGACCATGGTGAGATGAGGGGGTGCCGCCGGCCTTCGATCGACCGCTCGTGACCGTTCTCGAGAAACGCCTCAGGCGGCCTCCTGCGCTGCTCCAAGTGCTCGTTGGTGCGCGGCAGGTCGGCAAGACGACCGCCGCGCGCGCCGTGGCCGCCCGGTGGCCGGGCCCGGTGCACGTGGCGGCCGCTGACCTGCCCCTGCCGCCCGGACCCGAGTGGGTCGAAACCCAATGGGTGCTGGCCCGTCGGTTGCTCGGTCGGCGGCGGGTGCTGCTGGTGCTGGACGAGGTGCAGAAGGTCCGTGGGTGGAGCGAGTCGGTCAAGGCGCTCTGGGACGAGGACCGAGCTCGGGGCCACTCCCTGAGCGTCCTCCTGCTCGGTTCATCGGCGCTGCTGCTGTCCCGGGGCGCCACCGAGAGCCTGGCGGGCCGGTTCTTCCTGCACCGGTGCCCGCACTGGTCGTTCGAGGAGTCCCGTCAAGCGTTCGGCTGGGATCTCGATCGGTGGCTGTTCTTCGGCGGCTACCCCGGAGCGGCCGCGCTCGTCGACGAGGAGCCCGCCTGGCGCGCGTACGTGGCGGACTCCCTGGTCGAGACGGTGCTGTCGCGGGACGTGATGGCCCTGCAGACGATCGTCAAGCCGGCGCTGCTGCGGCACCTCTTCATGCTCGCGGCCAGCTTCCCGGCCCAGGTGCTGTCCTACACCAAGATGCTCGGGCAGCTGCAGGACGCGGGCAACACGACGACCCTGGCTCACTACCTCCGACTGCTCGAGGCCGCCTTCATGGCCAGCGGGCTGGAACGCTTCTCGGCCGGCCGGGCGCGGAGCCGTGGCTCGAGCCCCAAGCTCGTGCTGTGGAACAACGCGCTCGTGAACGCGGTCGGGCTACGGTCGTTCAGGGAGGCCCGACTCGACCCGAGCTACTGGGGCCGCCTGGTCGAGAACGCCGTCGGCGCGCACCTGCTCAACGGCCTGCAGGGCGTGACCTATGAGGTGACCTACTGGCGGGAGCGGGACGAGGAGGTCGACTTCGTCGTCCGTGGGGCGGGCGCGCTCTGGGCCATCGAGGTGAAGAGCGGACGGCCGGGGCGGCTCGCTGGCCTGCACGCCTTTCGCCGGCGTCACCCGCGGGCCGTGCCGCTGGTGGTGGGCACGGGCGGGCTGCCGCTCGAGGAGTTCTTCGCCTCCGATCCGCAGGACCTGCTGCCGGCGCTCGCGCGCTAGGACGGGCGGCAGCGGCCGGGTCACGCCTGCCGCAGCCGGAGCACCCACGCCTCCCAGGCCTGCTGGAAGCGCTCGAGGTCGGGCTGGCCGAGCACCCTGCGGAGCGTCAGGACGCCGCCCGGGTCGCGCCCGTGCGCGGCGCGGGCCTCGCGGAAGAAGCGCCGCAGCAGCCCCCGCTCCTGCAGGTAGAGACAGAGGAAGCGGGCCTGGGCGTAGTTGGTGCCCGGGTCCTCCTCGTAGAACTCCTGGTCCGTCGTGGCGAGGAGCTGCGCGAAGGTGGGGAGCCGCCGCGCGCGGATCGCGGCCTGCAGCCCCGGCAGGCGCCAGTTCACCAGCCCGCGGATCCGGGCGCCGCGGCTGGTGGCGCCCTCGTAGAGCGAGGCGAGGCCCTCGTTGAGCCAGGCCGGACAGGCGGGGAAGTTGGCGGCGACGTAGGGGTGGACCAGCTCGTGCACGAGCGTCCCGCCGCCGCTGCCGATGTTCATCACCAGGGCCCGGTCGCGCGCCGAGTAGTAGCCGAACGGCGTCGTGGGCGTCTCGCCGAACAGCTCCCGGGTGTAGCGGCGGTAGCTCGCGCCGTTGCGAAACAGCCAGATGGTGAGGATCTCCGGCAGCTCGCGGTCGAAGTGCTCCTGCCGGAGGCGGTCGGCGGTCCACCGGATCCTCCCCTCCGCCAGCGCGCGCAGGCGCGCGGCGGGCGCGTCGCCGACGACCACGAACGGCGGGCTGACGACGACGCTGAAGCTGGCCGGCGCCTTCTTCTTCAGCGCGGCCACGTGCTCGGCGAGGGCCAAGCTCGGGGTGGGGCCCCGGACCGGGGCGACCGCGGCCGGCTGCGAGGTCGGCGCGGTCGCGGCCGGCCGCGCGAGGGCCATCCCGAGGACGAGGGGCGCGGTCCACACCACGGCCCTGACGGCGCGGGCGCGCCTCGGATTCCAGGCCATGGCCCTGGATACGCGCCACCCGCGCGGAGGATCTGCCAGGCCGAACGCGCTTCGGCCAGGGGGCCCTGCGGCATGCTCGGGGCGTCACCACCCTGCAGGAGGATGCATGCCGAGTCATGGCAGGAGCGTGGACGCCTGCGTGGTCGAGCTGCCGGCGGACCAATGACGCGACGCGAACGGCGCGTGGACGCGCTCGCGGCCGCGGGGCCCGCGCTCGTGGTCTGCGCCGGGTCGGCCTCCTGGAGTCGCCGTCCGGAACCCGACCCGAGCCGAGGTGTCACAGGCTGTCGTGAGCGGCGCCGACCCCTTGCCCGACCTCCGGCCACGCCGGCGCCTCCTCTGGCCGCTCGTCGCCGGCGCCGGCGCGTTGGCCGGCGCGGCGCTCCTCGCGCAGTGCCAGCCCGAGGCGTCGCCCAGGGTTGCGCCGGCCGCCAGTCAGACGGAGGCCGCGTCCGATCAGCAGGCGCGGGCCAGGATTGGCCCGCGCCAGGGGCGCCGCGCGGCGGGGCCGCCGAGCCGGTTCAGCCCGGAGGCGCGCCGCCGCCGTGGCCAGGTGTTCGCCGCGGCGCAGCAGGAGCGGGGCTTCACGCGGCTGGGCGAGCCCACGTTCGCGGAGTGGCTGTGGCTGGTCCCGGAGCCGGGCCAGACCCTCGACGAGTACCTGGCCGGCGCGATCAACCGCAAGACCCCGGCCCGCCACCGGCTGTACCTGCAGCCCTTCGCCGACCTCACGCGGCTGCAACGGGAGCTGCTGCCGGTGCTCCGCGACCACCTGGCGGCGTTCTTCGGCACCGAGACCGTGGTGCTGCCGGAGCGCGCCCTCCCCAGGATCCTCGTCGACCAGGCACGGCGGCAGGTGGACGCGGGGCTGCTCGTGCGCGGCCTCACCGGCGAGGTCAGCGCCGACGGTCTCGGCGTCACCGGCATCCTCGGGACGGACGTCTACGAGCGCGAGGGAACGAGGACGGCGTCCACCTTCGGCCTGAGCCTCATCCGGGAGCGCGCGGCGCTCACGTCGCTCTACCGGACCGGGACCGACCGCGAGAAGGCGCTCCGCCGGGCGCTGAAGCTCGTCACCCACGAGACCGGGCACGTCCTCGGCCTCGAGCACTGCATCTTCTACCGCTGCTTGATGAACGGCGTCCGCTCCCTGGCCGAGGTCGATCCCCAGCCGCTGCACCTCTGTCCCGTGTGCCTGGCGAAGATCCAGGCCGCGCTCGGCTTCGCGCCGCGGGCGCGCTACGAGCGACTCGCGGCCTTCTACCGGCGCCACGGCCTCGCGGGCGAGGCGGCCTTCGCGCTCCAACGGGCCGCCGAGGCGCGGTGATCCGCGCGTCCGTCACTCGAGCGTCAGCGTGACCGCCCCGGCCGTCGTGGGCAGATCGACCTCGACGTGGACGCACGCCTCGGCGCCGGTGGGCGACGCGTCAGTGATCGTACCGTTCGCGTCGGGCGTGCACGGGGGCCGGCCGCAGGAGACTCCCGGCCAGGCGCACACGCGCGCGCGGTAGCGACCCGCTGTCGGCGCGCGTTTGCGGTAGCAGAGACACCACTCGCCGCGCTTCTCGGTCTCGTAGAGGACCCCGTCCCACGGGAGGCGCACGCTCCCCTTCGCCGGGACGACGCGGACCTGGTTCGGCGGCCTGGCGCACTCGCGGCACCCCGGCGGGGCGCCGGGCGCCGGGCACTCGTCGACGCAGAAGGGCGGTGCGAAGGCGCACCGCTTCCACGCCGACCCCTCGCGGCGAGAGCACGACGGCGTGGCCTCGTGGGTCGCCGTCCAGTCCAGGTAGCGGGGCGCCGCGTGGGGGTTGGCGACGACCACGTCGAGGGGCCGCTGCGACGCCGGCCCGGACGGCGTCGCGTCCGCCCGCCGGGACGGCTGGCAGCCCGCGCTCCCCACGAGCGCGAGGAGACCGAGGAGCGTGACACGGCGGATCATGCGGCGATCTCAAGCCAGCGCGCCGCGCGAGTCAAGCTCGACGCGCGTGCGCCGGCGCCCTACCGCGGCAGCGTGGTGCACGCGAGCGTGCGCCGCGCCGCCTCCGCCTGCGCCCGGTCCGCCTGGGGGCCAGCCGCGAGCACGCGCATGAGCACGAGGCCCTTGCGCGAGGGGGACTCGAGCCGGCGCGCGCCCGCGGGCGTGGCCCCACCGCGCGCCGCGCCGCGCTCGGCGACGACGAGATCGACCGGCTTGCCGTCCGCCTGCCGGTC
>JACRCY010000206.1 GCA_016218785.1 Deltaproteobacteria bacterium | reverse complement strand
GTGACCGTGCCCGCCATGCAGCCCGGCAGGCCGGTCCCGGCCAGCACGTGACCCAGGAGCGCGGTGGCCAGCCCGACGACCAGCCCGGGCCCCGCCCGGCCGCCCCACCGACGGCTCCGGATCATGGATCGATTGTCCCGCGCCGGGTACGAAAGATCAATCGGCGCGGGGGCGCTCGGCCACGGCCCGCTGCCACGCGGTGGCCGGCGGCTTCGCCAGCGTGGACGCCGGCTGGTCGAGCGCCACCCAGCCGCGGTGGGTGAAGAGCCGCGGCGGTTCATCGAGCAGCAGCGGCGCGCGCCACAGCGGCTGCGCGGTGGCCACGTCCCACAGCCGCACGGTGCCGTCGTCGCTGGCCGTCGACGCCCACCGCCCGTCGGCGCTGAACTGGAAGTCGTTGACGTCGTCCTTGGAGCCATGGCCCGGCAGCTCGACGAACCGGCCGGTCGTGAGGTCCCAGATGCGCGCGATGCCCCCGCCGCTCGCGACCCCCAGGCGCGTGCCGTCGGGGCTGAAGTCGAGCCCGCGCGTCACCGAGCACGGCTCGCGCACCTTCTCGTGGGCGCCCGAGGCCGGGTCCCAGATGCCGAGCGCGCCGTCGGCGCTGGTCGAGGCGACCAGCGCGCCGTCGGGGCTGAAGCGCACGTCCCAGATGCGGCCCTGGTGCGCCCGCACCACCTTGCTCTGCCCCGTCTCCAGGCTCCACAGCCGGACCTCCCCCTCGGCCGTGCCCGAGGCGACGGCGCGTCCGTCGGGCGAGACGGCGACGGCGGTGACCCCCTCGCTGTGGCCGCGCAGCAGCCGCGTCTGGAGCGTCTCGCGATCGATGAGGTAGACCAGCTCGTCCTGGCACGCGGCGGCCACGGTCCGGCCGCCCGGGAAGATGGCGACGCCGAAGACGGAGGCGCCCAGCTCCAGCGACCAGACGCAGGGGTCGCGGGTCAGGCGGCTCCACAGCGCGCGCCCCGCGAGCGAGTCCTCGATCTCGAGGGAGCTGCGGAGCTTGGCGCGGGCCTCGAGCACGTCGCCGCGGGCCAGCGCCGCGCGCGCCCCTTCGCGCTGGCTCTCCGCCTGGCGCCGCTCGGCCACGGCGCGCTCGCGGACCGCCTCCGCCTCCTTGCGGCGGAGCGCCACCGCCACGAGGACCGACGAGACCGCCACCAGCACCAGGGCGGCGATGGCGCTCGACGCGAGCAGCCGGCGCGACCGCCGGATGCGCCGCTCCCGGTGCATGCCGGCGGCGACGAACGCCTGCACCAGCTCGGGCACGCCGGTGGAGATGCGCTGGAGGCTCCGGTGCGCCTGGCGGAGCGCCTCGCCGCGCCACACCTCGTCCCCGGGCCGGCCGCGGCGCTCCCACAGCTCGGCGGCCTGCCCCACCTCCGCCAGGAAGGCCAGCTCCTCGCGGCTCTCGTCGATCCAGCGGCTGAGCCGACTCCAGGTGCGGATGAGCGACTCGTGCACCAGCTCCAGCTCGGGCTGGCCGCGGTCCTCACCGGTGCGCGCCTTGCGGGCCGACAGCAGCCGCGCCTGCACCAGCCGACCGAGCACCTCGGCGGCATCGGGCTCGAGCCCCTCGAGCACCGCCCCCCGCGCCAGCGCGCGGCGCGTCCCCTCGGGGGTGACCAGGCGCAGCAGCATCACGCGGGCGAGGCGCAGCTGCGTCGGCGAGAGCCCCTCGAGGACGCCGTCCGCGTGCGTCGCCAGGGCGCCCCCCACGCCCCCCATGGCCTCGTAGGCGCTGCGACGGAGCAGCCGCTGGTCGCGATCGCGGCGCTGCCACAGCGCCTCGGCCGGGACCGCCTGGAACGACTCCACCGCCGGCACCGGCTCGGGGGCGCAGACCCGGGCGCAGAGCTGGAGGTACGACGTCTCGTCGTACGGGCGCCGGCCGCAGAGGAGCTCGAAGAGGATCAGCCCCAGGGCCCAGACGTCGGTCGCCTCCGAGTCGGCCTTCTCGAGCCACTGCTCGGGCGCCATGTAGGCCGGGGTGCCGCGCAGGCCCCGCCCGTCGCTGTGGAAGGCGTCGAGGGTCGCGGTCGGGAAGCGGACGGTGTCGACGGCCAGCGGCTCGGCCCGCGCCGGCGGCGCCTCGGCCGCCACCGTCGCCAGGCCGAAGTCCACCACCCGGAGGCGCCCGTCCTTGGGGATGATCACGTTGTCGGGCTTCAGGTCGCGGTGGAGGATCTGGTGGCGGTGGGCCTCGCGCAGCGCGTCGGCGATGGCGAGCCCCATGCGCAGCGCCTCCTTGAGGCCGGGACGCCCCTCGGCCAGGCGCTGGCTCAGGCTCTGCCCCTCGAGGTACTCGAGGGCGACGTAGGGGCTCCCCTCGAACTCGCCCACCGCGAAGACCGTGACGATGTGGGGGTGGCTGAAGCGCGCCGTGGCCCGCGCCTCGAAGAGGAAGCGCTCTCGGGCGTCGGGCCGGCGCAGGCTCTCGGCGCTCACCACCTTGAGGGCGACCTTGCGGCCGAGGCGCGTGTCGCGCGCCAGGTAGACCTCCCCCATGCGCCGCGCCCGAGGAAGCGCGTGATGCGGAAGTGGTCGACCATCGCGCCCGGCGCCAGCAGCGGCGCCGCCGTCCTCTCCCCGGGCTTCTCCCCCGTCCTCTCGTCCTCGTCGCGCATGTGCCGGCGCGCCACCCCCAAGGCGACGCTCCATCGTACCGCAAATGGCACCCGCCTGTGCTACAACCCCCCGCCGTGCTGGTGCAGCTCGCAGACGTCTCCTTCGGCCATGCCGGCGACACGCTCTTCGAGGGGCTGTCGTGGCAGGTGAACCCGGGGGAGCACCTCGGGCTGGTGGGGCCGAACGGCTGCGGCAAGTCCACCCTGCTGCGGCTGCTGGCGGGCGAGCTGGAGCCCGAGGCGGGCCAGGTGGTGCGCGCGCGGGGGCTGCGCATCGGCTACCTCCACCAGTCGCAGGAGTTCAGCGGCGAGGGAACGGTGCGGCACGCGCTCATGCAGCCGTTCGCCGACCTGCTCGCGCTACGCGCCGAGCTCGACGAGCTGACCGCGCTCCTGGCCGCGGCGGAGGACGCCGCCGTGGTGTCGCGCTACGGACGGCGCGAGGAGGAGTACCGGCAGCGGGGCGGCTACTCCCTCGAGGCACGCATCCGCGAGCTCGGCGCCGACGTCGGCTTCAGCGAGCGCGACCTCGACCGCCGCGTCGACACGCTCTCGGGCGGGGAGCGCAACCAGCTCGAGCTGGCGGTGGTGCTGCTCGGAGGCGCCGACCTGCTCCTGCTCGACGAGCCCACCAACCACCTCGACGCGACGGCGTGCGAGCGGCTGGAGGAGTTCCTGGCCGGCTATCCGGGCGCCTTCGTGCTCGTCTCCCACGACCGCTACCTTCTCGACAAGGTGGCCCGCCGGATCGTCGAGCTCGACGACGGCCTCGACGAGTACGCGGCGGGGTGGGACGCCTACATCGTCGAGCGCGAGAAGCGGCGCGAGCTGCGGCTGAAGGCCTTCGAGCGGCAGCAGGAGGAGATCGCCCGGCAGGAGGACTTCATCCGCCGCAACCTGGCCGGCCAGAAGACCAACCAGGCCAAGTCGCGGCGCAAGATGCTCGAGAGGATCGAGCGCCTGGAGTGGCACCACAGCGTGTGGGACGCCGCCGGCCGGATCGGGCTGCGCTTCGACCCGGGCGACCGCCCCGGCGGCAAGGAGGCCTTCACGACCGAGCGGCTCACCGTCGGCTACGAGCCGGCCCGGCCCTTCTGCCGCGACCTCGACCTCACGATCTACCGCGGCGACCGGGTGGGCATCGTCGGACGCAACGGCTGCGGCAAGACGACCCTCTTGAAGACGCTGCTCGGCAAGGTGCGCCCCCTCGCCGGCAACGTGCGGCGCGGGCACGAGATCAAGGTCGGCGCCTTCGACCAGAAGCTCTCCGATCTCGACGAGGAGCGCTCCCTCGTCGAGGAGATCCGGTCGGTGCGGGGCGACCTCTCTCCCGACGCCGTGCGCAACTACCTGGCGCGCTTCCGTTTCTTCGGCGACGACGTCTTCCGCACGGTGAAGGGGCTCTCCGGCGGCGAGCGCAACCGGCTCTCGCTCGGCAAGATGATGCTCCGGCCGGCCAACGTGCTCGCCCTCGACGAGCCGACCAACCACCTCGACATCCCCGCCCGCGAGGTGCTGGAGCAGGCGCTGCGCGGGTTCGAGGGGACCATCCTGGTCGTGTCGCACGACCGCTACTTCCTCGACCAGGTGTGCACCCGCCTGCTGGTGATGGAGGAGGGGCAGGTGCTGCAGGAGACGGGCAACTACTCGGACCTGCGCTGGCGTCGCTCGGAGCGCCCTGCGCCACCCCCGCCCGATGAAGCGCCGCCGCCGACCGGCGCGCGGCCCGGCGACCGCTCGGCCGCCGCCCTCGACTACGAGCGCCGCAAGGCCGAGCGCAACGAGCGCGAGCGACGGGAGCGCCGCCTGCGCGCGCTCGAGGAGGAGATCGCGGGCCTCGAGGCGCGCCTCACCGAGGTGCGCGCCCGGCTGGCCTCCGATCACGGCGGCGACTGGCAGAAGCTCCACGCCCTGGTGGAGGAGGAGCGCGCCCTCGACGAATCACTCACCGCCAAGCTGGCCGAGTGGGAGCAACTGGGCGCTGAGGTCGAGGGGTAGCTGCGGCGCCGAGTCTGGCCGCCGGACGCCTTTCATGGTATCTTCTTGTCGTGTAGTGACAAGAGGAGATGAGACGTGGCCACCGCGCGTCGTTACCCCACGCTGGTGCAGTTCGAGGCGGTCGTCCACCGGACGAAGGATCGCCTGGTGGCGATCCCCGCCCAGGTCCAGCGTCATCTGAGCCTGCGCAAGCGTCGCGACAACCACATCATCGCCTTCTCCATCCGCCCCGCGGGCCAAGGGCGCTGGAACCACCATCTGGCCAAGCTCACCTACGACAACGAGTTCGCCATCCCCGCCGACGTCACGCGCCTCCGTGGCGGCGCACGGGTCGAAGTCAAGATCCACCGCGTGATCCCCGACGTCCCCACGGATGTCGAACGGGCGCACGAAACACCGGGCGCAGTGCTCCTCGCCCTGGCGCAGTCCTCCGGCGACGATCCGCGGACCGACGGCAGCCGGCGGGTCGACGAATATCTCCTCGGGCTCCGGTCGCGCTGACCGCCATGGTCTTCGTCGACACCGCGTACCTCGTGGCGCTGCTCAACCGGCGCGACGACCTTCACCCCCGGGCGGAGGCTCTCGCCCGGATCTGGGCTCGCCAGGGTACGCCCAACGCGATCGCGGGCAGCGTCGTCGTGGTGGGCGCCGGGCCGGTGGTCATGCGCGTCCTCCTCCCGAGCGGCGCCCGCACCGCCGCGGTGCGGCTGCTGGTCGACGGCAAGAATGTCTCGGGTACGCGCGAAGGGGACTGGGTGCGCTTCACCATCGACGCCGCCGCCGAGCGGCGGGCGACCTTCTGGGTGGGTGTGCCCTAGCCCGAGTTTACCAAGTTACGGACGCTCTGAGCAAAAAGCACCTGTAGTGGCCGGTGGTTGCGGGCCCCGGGGCGATGACCTAATTGGGTTGTATCGAGGAGTTGCGATGCACGACGATGCTGCCCCTGGGGCGATC
>JACRCY010000205.1 GCA_016218785.1 Deltaproteobacteria bacterium | reverse complement strand
CGGGCGGGCCGGCCGCCGTGGCGCGCCATAGGCGCCCACCCAGGCCGCTACCCCTGTGGGCCCGCGCCAGCCGCCTGTCCACCGGGCCACCTGGCCCAACTGCGAAAAAGTTGGGCTAGAGGGTCACTGAGCGATCATGCGGTGAGGCGAGGCCGCTCCACCTGCTGTCGATCACCACGACCTGGCCGCGGTCGAGGCCGACCGGCGGCGCGCAGCGTCACCCCCGCCCCTGGCCCCGTTGTCGCGCGACCTGCTCGTCCAGCCGGGCCAGGAGCTCCTCGAGGTCCGGCACGGCCTGCTCGATCATCTCGAGCTCGGGCGCCGTCAGGTGCTCGCCCCAGCCGCCGGCGACGCCGCGCCGATGGTAGGCGCCCCCGACCTCGCGTCCCGGGTCGCGCCCTGACTCGCGCCGGAACGAGTGCGCCGCGGCGATGAAATCGAGGAAGTCGTCGCCGATCTCGATGCCCAGGTGGGCCGCGATCCGTCGCGTCTCGGCCGGGAGGTCCCGCAGCAGGTGCTCGTACCTCAAGAGCAACGTCGTGGCGGGCACCCCGGCGGCGGCCCGCGCGAGCGCCGCCGCAGCGGGCGGCAGCGTCCAGCCGACGAGACGCGCGAACCCCTCGGCGGGCGACAGCCCCGCGAGGCGACCGCCGTCGCGGTGCAGCTCGTGGTCGAGCTGGGAGACCATCACGTCGCGCAGGTCGCGGTAGACGAAGAGCACGCGGAGGCACTCCGCGGCGCTGTCCGCCGAGCCGGAGAAGTAGTGGGCCTTCACCAGGCGGACGCGCGACGGGTCGAGTCGATGGCGGTCGCAGGCCACGGCCGCCGCCGCCTCGTGATCCGCGAGCGCTCCCGGTCGGTCGAGGGTGACATCGTCGGAGCCGGCCTCCCCCCCCAAGAAGTGGCCGGCGCTCTCGACGAGGCTGCGCGCGATCCGCTTGACCCAGCCCGTGCCTGAGCGGGGCACCCCACTGACGAGGAGCAGGATCGCCGGATCCGGCTCCCACCGCGGCCAGGGCTCGACCGCGCCCGCGAGGCGCCGCTCGAGCCAGCGCTCGAGGAACTGCTGGGGCAGCCCCGGCTCGGGAAGCCGCCCCTCGACCGGGCAGACGAGCCCCACGTCCACGGGCCCGATGCGGCGCCAGGCGGGACCGGAGCCACGACGCGTGAAGCGCAGCCGTGCCGGCGGCCCCTCGTCACGCACGAAGCAGGCTTCGAGCCCCGTGGACGCGGGCTCCAGCTGCACGAAGCGCCAGCCGCGCATGCCGGGACGCCCGGCCGCGAGCGGCGTCAGGACCTCGCGCAGCCGCCCCAGGATCGATCGGGGGGCACCCTCAGGCATGCAGACGATCCTTCTATCACGGGGCGCGCGCCGGCGCATCCCGGCGACCCGGGTCGAGCAGCGTGCCGCGCGCCGCGGCGGTCATCTTGACACCCCCAGGCCGCCCGAACATAGTCAGTCGATGCCGCGCCGAGAGCAGCGCCCGCCGCGCCCGGGTCGCGGGTTGCCGCCGCGGTCCGCGTTCGTGGAGGTCGAGGTGGACCTCGAGGTCTACCCGCTCGACGCGGTCATGTTGTGCGCCTACCTCTTCGTCGGCCGGTGCTTCCTCCTGCTGGACACCATGGGCCCGCGGCGGCTGGTGGTCACCCTGTCGGCCAAGCCGGGCACCTCGCCGGCGGAGCTGCGCGCCATCGCGGGCGACTTCCAGAACGAGCTCCTCAGCCAGGCGGTGCGCCACCGGATCGGCGTGCAGCACCACCGCACGCGAGAGCTGGTGCTCGCGCGCGCCCTCTTCGGCGCCGCCCCCGAGGTGGAGGAGCGCCCCGACCTGGACCAGATGCTGCGCGACCTGGCGGCGACGGGCGACGTGCCCGGCGAGCACGACGACTTCGTGACCGACCCGCTCGGCATCGCGGTGCCGTGGGAGGTCAAGCACCCACCCGCCGACGGCGAGGCCGCGCCGGCCGACGCGTCCGCGACTCCGCCCGCTCCCGCCGCTTCCGATGACGCCGGCGCCAGCCCCGGCGGCGCCGGCGCCGAGGCGCCCGGCGGCGGTCACCGCTCCGAGCCCCCGCGGTCATGACGCCGGCCGCGCGCCCGCCGCGCCTGGTCGCCGCCGCGCCCGCCACCTGCGCCGGGCTGCGCCACGTCGGGCACTTCCGCTTCCGCCGCCTCGGCTCGCGTTGCCTGCTCACCACCGACGCAGGGGAATTCGGGTTCGTGACCCAGGCCGAGTTGGAGCAGCTGCTCGCGGGCACGCTGCCGCTCGACGCGCCGGCCCGCGAGGCGCTCCGCGAGATGGGGCTCCTCGATGGCGGCCGGGCCGCGCCCGACACGGCGGCCCGGATCGCGGAGCGCAAGGCCTTCCTGTCGGTGGGGCCCTGCCTGCACGTGCTGGTCGTCACGCTCCGCTGCAACCAGCGCTGCGCCTACTGTCACGCCAGCCGCCGCCCCATGAGCACGACCGGCGTGGACATGACGACGGACGTGGCGGAGCGGGCGGTGCGCGTGGCCTTCCAGAGCCCGGCGCCGTCCCTGACGTTCGAGTTCCAGGGGGGCGAGCCGCTGGCGAACCTCCCCGTCGTGCGCCACGCCGTCGAAGTGGCCCTCGACCTCAACCGCTCGGCCCGGAAGCGGCTGACCTTCTCGCTCGTCACCAACCTGAGCCTCATGGACGAGGACATGCTCGCCTGGATCCTGGACCGGCGGCTGCAGGTGTGCACCTCGCTGGACGGGCCGGCCGACCTCCACGACCGGATCCGCCCGCTCTCCGGGGGCAGCTCCCACGCGGCCACGGTCCAGTGGATGGAGCGTCTGAACCGGGGCTACGAGGAGCGCGGGCTCGATCCCGAGCTGTACCACGTCGAGGCCCTGGCGACGGTGACGCGCGAGTCGCTCGGGCGCGGCCGCGACATCGTCGACGAGTACGTTCGCCGCGGGCTGCGCGGGCTCTTCCTGCGGCCGCTGAACCCGTTCGGCTTCGCCCGACGCCCCGCGCGCCGCCTCGGGTACACCACGGACGAGTTCCTGGCCTTCTACCGCGAGACGCTCGACCACGTGATCGATCTCAACCTGCGCGGCACCGACCTGGTCGAGCGCCTCGCCGGCATCTTCCTCGCGAAGATCCTGAGCCCCACGGACCCCAACTTCCTCGACATCAGGTCCCCGTGCGGCGCCGGCATCGGGCAAATCGCCTACGGCCACGACGGTCAGGTGTTCAGCTGCGACGAGGGGCGCATGGTCCACCAGATGGGGGACCCCATCTTCCGCCTCGGCGACCTCGAGCGCGACGGCTACGGCGACCTGGTCGAGTCGGGAGTGGTGCGCTCGCTGGCGGTGGCGTCGTGCCTCGAGGCGCTCCCCGGCTGCACCGACTGCGCCTACCTCCCCTACTGCGGCACGTGCCCCGTGTTCAACTACACCACGCAGGGGAACATCTTCGGGCGCATGCCCGACAACGAGAAGTGCCGCCTCCACCTGGGGCTCATGGACCACCTGTTCGGGCTGCTGGCGTCCGACGACGGGCTCGACCGCCGGCGCGTGTTCGAGC
Organism: Deltaproteobacteria bacterium; assembly: GCA_016218785.1. Taxonomy (GTDB): domain Bacteria; phylum Myxococcota_A; class Polyangia; order JACRCY01; family JACRCY01; genus JACRCY01. The sequence continues at coordinate 16,865 of JACRCY010000205.1, read as the reverse complement.
GCTGGGCCTCGAGCCGCGAGCGCCCGTTCTTCCGGCACGAGTGACCGGTGCCCGACCTTGCCTGCGTAGCGGCCGTCACGTAAGATGGCCTCAGTCCCGCGAGAGGAGCCGAGACCGGTGTCACGCAAGCGGGGAGAGTCGGGCCAGGGACCGCGTCGCGTCACGGCTGCGTCCGGCGCGCGCCGGCGCGCACCGGCTCCGGCGTATGTCCCGCCGCCCCCGCCGCAGGCCACGACGTTCCTCGGCCCCACCGAGCGCGGGTTCTGCCGCCGCGATTTCATCGCCCGCAGCTCCGTCGCTGCCCTGGTGGCGGCCGTGGGCGGCGTCTTCCTCGGCAGCGGCACCGCCGCCGCGGCGCCCGTGCCGCCGGGCGCGCCGCCGCGACCCGAGCGGGATCCAGCCCGCGGTGAGCCGGTGCTCGCGTCGCACTGCTCGCACGCGTCGCACGGCTCGCACGGCTCGCACGGCTCGCACGCGTCGCACGGCTCGCACGGCTCGCATGGGTCGTGGTAGGGGGCCCGGGCGCGCCCGCGACCCGCGAGGTGCCCGTGCGGCTGTCCGCCGCCCTCTACTCGCGCGAGGCCGTCGAGCGCGCCGTGGCGGCGTTCGCCGCGCTCGCCGACTGCCGGTTGGTCCAGGCCGGCGAGTACCTCGAGGTCCGGGTCCGGGCCCATCGGGGCCGATCCTCCTCCCTCGTGGCTCGACAGCTCGCCAACCACGCGCTCGCGGAGACGGTCGTGGGACTCGAGCCGGTGAGCGACGTGGCCGCGCCTTCGGCCGATGGCTCGAGCCCGTGACCGGTCGCGGGTGACCGCGTCGCCCCTTGTCGTCGGGCGCCGTGGCGGCGCCCTGGCCGGCGTCGCTTGCCTGTTGCTGCTCACGGCGGTGGGCGGCTGTCGCTGCTCGCGCCCGAGGCCAGGCGCACCGCCGCCGGCCGCTCCCGTTCCGACCGAGGGCGCGGACGCCGCGACGAGCCCGCCGTCACCCGCCAGCGCGCCGGCCCCGGCCGCCATGGAGATCGAGCGCCGCGTGGAGGAGTACGCCCGGGGGCGCGGCGACCTGGCCCAGCTCTTCGCCTTGCTGCTCGAGCCGCACCGCGCGCTGCCGCGGGGCGACGCGCGCACCCCGCCCCTCGAGGAGATCAGGCAGGCGTACCAGGATCGGCTGCGCTTCCTCCATTCCTGCCGGGCCATCCGCGACGGGTCCGCGACGAGCTGCCGGCCGCTCGCGGCCCTCGGCCGCGGCCCGGACCAGTGGTGCGATGGCCACCTCCTGCTGTACCGCACGCTGCTGCGCCCCATGCTCGTCGAGCGGCGCTGCGACGTCGCCGCGATCCGACGCGCCGCGCGGCCTGCTGAAGAGCCGCCGCCCGGCGTCCTGGGCTTCTGCGAGGCGGTGAGCCAGCGCCGCGCCGACGGGTGCGCGCCGCTGCCCGGCCACCTGCGGGGGCTTTGCCTGGCCCTGGTGTACGACGACGTCGCCCGCTGCGCCGAGACGGGCCCGCGGCCGGCGCGCGGCGGCGCCTGGATCGACGGCGACTGCCGCCACTTCTTCCAGGCGGCCAAGGCCCTGGCCGCCGGCGACCCGAAGCAGCTGGCCCCCGACGCAGACGCCTCGGCGTACGTCGGCGCCATGCTCGGCACGACGGGCGCCTGCGAGGATCGCTTCCTGCAGACCATGCGCGCCCTGCTCCGGGGAACCCGCGGGCCGGCGCTGCGAGATTGACCGTGGCGCGGGGGGGTACCGCGCCCGTGAGCCAGGCGAGCCAGGTGCGGCTACAATCGGGGGATGCAGCTCTCCCCTGGCCGCGGCCGTTTCGCGCGCACCACGCTCCTCTGGGCCGTCCTGACGCTCGCCGCCGGGTGTGATCGCCCGACCGCCGCCGCCGCTCCGGGACAGCCCCCGCCCGCGAGCCGGCCCGTCGCGCCGCCGCCGCCGCCCGCCGCGCCCGCCCGCGAGCCCCCCCGCGTGCCGGTCCACATCGTGCCCATCGGCGACGTGCCGGCCGAGACCCTGGCCGCGGCCGTGCGCGGGCTGCGCGGCCAGATCCCCGTCGAGCCAGTGCTGGTCGCGGCGCGGCCCCTGCCCCCGTCGGCGCGCGTGGCGAAGAGCGCGCGCTACCGCGCCGAGGTCCTGCTCGCGTGGCTCGAGGCGCTGCCGCTCCCGCGCACCGGCAAGGTCCTCGGCATCACCGAGGTGGACATCGTGACCCGCAAGGGGAAGCACGAGAACTGGGGCATCCTGGGCCTGGGCTCCATCGACGGTCCCGGCTGCGTCCTGTCCACGTTCCGCATGCGCCGCCGCTGGGAGAAGGGGGGCGCGCCGCCGAGCCTGGTGCGCGAGCGGCTCTGGAAGGTCTCGGTCCACGAGCTGGGCCACACCCTCGGACTCGACCACTGCCCCGTCCGCGGCTGCCTCATGGAGGACGGCCACGGCACGGTGAAGACCACCGATCGCAGCACCGCCCTCTGCTCCTCGTGCGCCAGCCGCTACGCGGCCAGGCTCCGCGCCCTGGCGCCCCGACCGTCGCGGTAGTCGCTGCGCCCTGGCGCCCTGGCCGTCGCCGTGGTCGCGGCGCATCAGGCTCTGCTGACCAAGCGGTCAGCAGACTGGTAGGGAGAGTGGGCTTGGGGTATCATGATGGTCGAGACGGGGACCCGGGGGAGACGGGCCGCGCGGAGGATCGGGAGGCGTCGGGGGTCGCGATGGCCGGGGCGAGGCCAGCTGGTGTCGTGCTGGTGGTCGACGACGACCCGGACATCCGGGACATGATCGGCCAGGCGCTGGAGCTGGAAGGCTGGAGGGTCGTGGGCGCGGCCAACGGGGAGGAGGCGCTCCGCGTCGCGCGCGAGGGACCCCGGCCGGACGTGATCCTGCTCGATCTCATGATGCCGGTCATGAACGGCTGGGAATTCCTCGACGACCAGCGCCGGGATGAGAGGCTCGCGGCCATCCCGGTGGTGCTGATCTCGGGCGACGAGCGCCTCAAGGAGAAGGCGGCCAAGGCCAGGGTGGCGGGCTTCCTCAAGAAGCCGATGGATCTGATGGAGCTGCTCGACGCGGTGCAGCGGCATGGTGGTGCGGCCTGGTCGTGACCTCCGGGTCGCGGCGCCGCGATCGCGACATGGGTGTCGCGAATCGCCGGGATCGGGCCGGGCGTTCTGAGTCAACCTGCTGAAACGGCAGATGTTTTGTTGGGCATGGAGATTGCTGAGCAGGACCCACGGTGGACGCGCTCCTCGGCCGGCGCGCCCGCAGAGGAGGGGTACATGCGCAGGAGTGGATTGAGGGACTTCGGTCTCCTGGTGCTGGCGCTCGCCCTCGCGAGCTGCAACGGGGGTCCGGCGGGCCCGGCCTACGTGGGCAAGAGCCTCGCCGCCCTGAAGGCCGCCGACGGCTGCGACGACGTGCTGGTGCAGCTCAAGGCCAAGACCAGGCTCGACATGGAGAAGGCGCTCTCGCAGAACCTGGAGTCGGCGCTCGAGATGGTGCGCTTGGACTGCCAGTGGTACGGCGGCATGGAGGAGGACTCCGGCGCCGCCGTGTCCGGCGCCGCCGGCGGCGGCTCCACGAACACCCAGGGCGGGGAGCGCGCGAGCGAGTACTCGACGACCAACACGCAGGTGGCGGGCGTGGACGAAGCGGACTTCCTCAAGAACGACGGCTCGTACATCTACATCCTGGCCGGCGACAAGCTGAAGATCATCGACGCCTGGCCGGCGGCCGACGCGGTCGTGATCGGCGAGGCCACCGTCGAGGGGACCCCGACCAAGCTGTTCGTCCACCAGGACAAGGCGGTGGTCTACTCGCAGCTGGGGCCCATCAACCAGACGGACGGGAGCGGCGGGTACTACGGCGGCTACTACGGCGGCGAGTGCACCTACGGTTACGACTGCGAGTTCACCGGCGACGGCCAGATCCTGAAGCTCTCGATCTACGACATCGTGGACAAGACCGCCCCGGTGCTGCTGCGCGAGACGACCTTCTCCGGCTCCTACCTGAACTCGCGCCGCATCGGCGACATCGTCCACACCGTGGTGGTCTTCCCCGAGGTGACGGTGCCCGGCCTGCTCTACTGGCCCGAGGAGATGGGGCAGTACTGGGACTACTGCTGGAACAGCGAGCTCCCGCGCCTGACCGAGTTCCAGGTCATCGCGCTCTTCGAGCAGCTCTGGAGCGAGAACCTGCGGCAGATCGACGAGGCGAGCATCACGCAGTTCCTCCCGGGCGCCAAGGACGTCATCCACTCGGCCGACGGGCCGGTGGTCTCCGAGGGGCTCCTGGCCGACTGCTCCGGCTTCTACATCTCGCAGTCGGGCGACGGCAAGAGCCTCCTGTCGCTGGTGTCGCTCGACGCCACCGGGCTCGGGCCGCTGGGCTTCACCACCATCGTCGGCAAGCCGGGCGCCGTCTACGCGTCGGCGGACGCGCTCTACATCGCCGACCGCCACTACCTCGGCGACATGAACCAGTGGTACTACTACCCCTCCGAGGGCATCCAGCAGGCGACGACGGTCCACAAGTTCCGCCTCGCCGCGGACAGCGTCGCGACCGTGTACGCCGGCTCGGGCGTCGTCAAGGGCGGCATCCTCAACCAGTTCTCCATGGACGAGCAGGACGGCGTGCTGCGGCTGGCGACCAGCCTCGGCCACGTGCCCGACCCGAACGTCTACTCGACGGTCGTGACCCTCGCGGAGGAGAACGGCGAGCTCCAGCAGAAGGGCATCGTCGACCACCTCGCCCCGGAGGAGGACATCCGCTCGGTGCGCTTCGACGGCAACCTCGCCTTCGTGGTCACCTTCAAGAAGACCGACCCGCTCTTCGTCATCGACGTCAGCAACCCCGAGGCCCCGGTCCTCAAGGGGGAGCTCCAGATCCCCGGCTTCTCGACCTACATGCACCTGATGGACGACGGCCACGTGCTCAGCATCGGGTACGACGCCGACGACCAGGGGAGCTTCGCCTGGTTCAAGGGGATCCAGCTCCAGGTCTTCGACGTCACCGACGCCGCGAGCCCGACGCTGCTCCACCGCGAGCTCATCGGCACGCGCGGCTCGACCACGGACGCCGCCACCAACCACCTGGCGTTCAACTACTTCAAGCCCAAGGACATGCTCGCCATCCCGATGGTCATCTGCGAGGGGGGCGGCAACGGCGGCCAGTACGGGTCGCAGATGAGCTTCAACGGCCTCTTGGTCTACAACGTCACCGTGGCGAGCGGGTTCACCAGGCTCGGCGGCATCCCCCACTCGGCGCCGCAGCAGTACCAGGATCCGTACGGCACCTGCGGCAACTGGTGGACCGACTCGAACTCGACGGTCAAGCGCAGCATCATCATGGACGACTTCGTCTACTCGGTCGCCCTGGACAAGATCGAGATCAGCGCGGTGACCGACCTCGAGAACCCGATCGCCACCGTCGCCCTGCAGTAGCCCGCTACCGGCCGAGGATCTCCTTCACCACCCGCTCCGCGCCGTAGATCAGCCGCAGCGCCTGCATGATCGCCTCGCTGTGGACCGCCACGGCGCGCCCCGTGTCGCCCACGAAGCCGTAGTCGGCGGCGAGGTGCGGCAGGTTGCCGTCGAAGATGAGCCCGACGATCGCGGCCTCGCGGTTGATGGCCGGCGAGCCCGAGTTGCCGCCGATGATGTCGTTGTCGGTGCAGAAATTGAGGGGGGTGCGCAGGTTCAGCTTCCCCTTCGCGAGGTGCCAGCTCCGGGGCAGGTCGAAGGGCGGGCGGCCGGTGTCGCGCGCGAAGGCGCCGGCGAAGTCGGTGAAGGACCGGACCTGCTGGCCGCGCAGCGTGTACCCCTTCACCTGGCCGTAGCTCAGGCGCGGGCTGAAGGTGGCGTCCGGATAAGTCTTCGTGCCGTACAGCTCGAAGCGCAGCTTGGCGAGCCGCTCGCCGTGGCGCCGGAGCACCGACTCGACGGTCTCCTCGTAGGCCTGGCGGGCGGCGCGTGCGCCCGCGTCCATGCGACGGGCCAGATCGATCAGCGGGTCGCTCGACCCGTGGATGGCGCTCTTCCCCCCGTCCCACAGCCGGCGGCGCTCCGCGACGTCCTTGAGCCGCGTGCCGCGCACGACGCGCGCGGCCAGCTCGTCGGGCGCCTCCTTGCCCAGCACCGCCTTGACGAACGGGTGGTCGGGGCCGAGGTCCTCGCGCAGCTTGCCGAGCCCGAAGCCGAGGTTGCGGATCTCCAGCTCGTCGTAGATGGGCGCCTCGCTGAAGAGCGCCATGGTGAGCCGGGGCAGCGCGGCGTCGCGGAACTCCTTGAGGCGTTGCTCGTTCGGCTTGCCGCGCTCGGCGACGCTCCGCCAGAGCGCCTCGGCCTGGCCGAGGAGCGTGCTGAAGAGGCGCGGGCTGAGCGGGTTGCGCGGGTGCGGCTTCACCCACCGGTACATCGGGTCGAGGGTGCGCTGCCGCTCCACGGCCTGGGCGATGGCCTCGAAGGCGCCGCCGTAGCGCTGCTTGCGGCCGGGGTCGCGGGCGATGGCGTCGCGCAGCGCCTTCTCCTCGGCGACCTTGCCGGCGAAGAAGCGCCGGTCGGCGAGCGTGTCGAACATCCCCTTGCGCGCCTTGAAGGCGTTCTCGACCATGAACAGGTCGTGGTTCGAGATGCGGGCGTGCTCCGCGCTGCGCCGGGAGAACTCGGTGAGCAGGCCGCGCCACTCGGCGAAGCGGACGAGGCGCTCCGTCAGCGTGACGTCGCGCTCGTACTCGAGCTCCGCGATGGTGAGCAGGCGCGAGGTGCGGCCGGGGTTGCCGGGCACGAAGGTCAGGTCGCCGTCCTTCGCCCCGCCCCGCGACCAGCGGAAGTAGTGATCCGTCGGCAGCGGCTTGCCCCCCTCGTACACGCGCACCAGCGCCATGTCGAGGTCCCAGCGGGGGAACATGAAGTTGTCGGGGTCGCCGCCGAAGAAGGCGGTCGCGAACTCGGGCACGAAGACCAGGCGGACGTCCTGGAAGCGGCGGTACCGGTACAGGTGGTGGGCGCCGCCGTGGTACAGCTCGACCACGTCGCAGCGCACCGCCGGCGAGGTCTTGCACTCGCGCTCGATCTTCGCCGTCTCGATGCGCTGGGCCTCGGCGAAGCGCGCGTCGCTGAGGCCACGCGTCGCCTGGCGCATGCGCCCGGTGACGTCGGTGATGGCGACCAGCTGGTTGATCTCCATCGCGGGGCACTTCAGCTCCTCGCCCGGCGTGCGTGCGTAGTAGCCGTTCTTCACGAGGTCGCGGCGTGGGGTCGAGACTTGCTCGACGCACCCGTGGGCGCAGTGGTGGTTCGTCAGCACGAGCCCCTGCGGCGACACGAAGCTGCCCGAGCAGCCGCCGGCGAGCCGCACCGACGCGAGCCGCACGTGCTCCAGCCAGCGCGCGTCGGGCGCGAAGCCGTACCTCTGCTTCACCTTGTCCGTGGGGAAGTTGTCGAAGGTCCACATCCCCTCGTCGGCGCGGGCCGAGGCGGTGGCGAGGAGGAGCGCGAAGACGGCGGTCAGACGCATGCGGTGAAGATACCCAGGCTATGGGGTTTCAACAACCTGGAATCGCGAGCATTCTCGGCCATGACGTCCTGGGAGTTGGCCACGCCGATGTCGGACGTGATGGGCTGGAAGCCCGGTGATTCCGAGCCGATGGCGGGCGTAGCCTGGGATATACTCGCCCGATGGATCTCAGCCTCGCAGGAAGTCGGGCGTTCGTCGCGGCCAGCTCGGCGGGGATCGGCTACGCGTGCGCGGAGGCGCTGGTGGGCGAAGGGGCGCGCGTGGTGCTGTGCGCCCGATCGGCGGCGCGGCTCGAGGCGGCGCGCGCGGCCCTCGCCGCACGCGGGGAGGTGCACGCGCTGGCGTTCGACCTCAATGGCCCCGACGCGGCGCGCGCGGTGACCGAGGCCGCGGCGCTGCTCGGCGGCCTCGACGTGCTGGTGGTGAACGGCGGCGGCCCGCCGCCCGGGACCTTCGGCGACCTCGACGACACCGCCTGGAGCGCGGCCGCGGAGGGCACGCTCGTCGGGCCGGTGCGCATGATCCGCGCCGCCCTCCCCCACCTGCGCGCGTCGGCGCGCGGGCGCATCGTCATCATCGAGTCGACCTCGGTCAAGCAGCCCATCGAGACGCTGCTGCTGTCGAACTCGCTCCGGCTCGGCGTGGTGGGGCTCGCCAAGTCGCTCGCCACGGAGCTCGCGCCCGCGGGCGTGACCGTGAACGTGGTCTGCCCCGGCATGACCGACACCGAGCGGCTCCAGGAGCTGAACCGCGCCGTGGCCGCGCGCACCGGCCGCATCCCCGAGGAGGTGGCCGCCGAGCGGGCCCGCAGCATCCCCATGGGCCGGCTGGCGCGCCCCGCCGAGATCGCCGCCATGGTCGCCTTCCTCGCCGGCGCGCGCGCCGGCTACGTCACCGGCACGGTCATCGCCGTCGACGGCGGCCTGGTGCGCTACCCGTTGTAGGCACGGCGCGCAGGACCGCCCAGGGACGGGTACACCGCCCCCCGGGGTCCAGCGACCAGGGCGCGGGCCCGGATCCTCCGGCCTGGCGCCCCCACGCGGGCTGGCGGACTCGGGGCAACCCGGCGTGGCGGCGTGGCGGCGTGGCTGGCACGGCGACTGCACCCTCCGGAGCGGGGGATCTTGGGCAGCGCTAGAACATCCCCCGAGGAGGGCTAGCATGACGCGGTGGGCGACCATGGCCCTGGGGGTCCTGGTCATCGCGGGGGCCTGTAGCTGCGGCCCCGTCGATGCCGGCGACACGTGCGACGCGGGAGTTTGCCCGGGCGACCACCCCGGCAACGGGCAGTCTCCGGGGGGCGGCTGGTGCAGCGAGCGCCCGGGGTGGGTGCCGGGCTCGCCGACCACGTGGCCCGAGGAGGCGTGCTCCGCCGCGCCGCCCGGCAACGGCGGCAGCGCCCCGCCGCTGCCGGTGGAGGCGACGCTGCGGACCGCCTCGAGCTGCGACGACGCGATGGCGGAGATCCGCGCGCGCCTGCTGCGCGAGATGAACGCGGCGCTCGACCAGAGCCTGGCCCGGGCGCTCTGGCTCCACTGCCAGCCGTGCTACACGTACGGGCCCGTGCTGTGCGACGGCGGGTACACCTCGTCCGCCGATGCGTCGGCGAGCCCAATCCCCCCGACGACCGGGAGCGAGGACTCGGCGAGCGAGTTCTCGCAGACCAACACCCAGGTCGACGGCGTGGACGAGGCCGACTTCGTGAAGAACGACGGCTCGTACATCTACCTCGTCGCCAACGGCAGGTTCAGCATCATCGACGCCTGGCCGCCGGCCGCGGCGAAGGTGATCGGCTCAGCGACGCTGGAGGGGCAGCCGCGCTACCTCTACGTGGTCGGCGACCGGGCGGTCGTCTTCTCGTCGCTCGGCGCGGGCTATGGGCCGCAGCAGACCTGCACCTACGGGTACGACTGCGACTTCACCGGCGACGGCTACCCCCTCAGGATCACCGTCTTCGACATCACCGACCGCGCCCACCCGGTGGTGCTGCGCGAGACCAGCTTCGGCGGCTCCTACCTCAACTCCCGGCGCATCGGCACGATCATCCACACGGTCGTGCTCTTCGGGGAGGGCGCGCTCCCGCAGGCCGTGCCATACACCACGTGGCCCACGGGCCTGGCGCAGTGGGTACCGACGTGCGGGACGTGGGGCCCCCAGCGTCGCACCGCCGCCGAGATCGAGGAGATATTCGCGACCCTGCGCGCGGAGAACGTGGCCCGCATCCAAGCCTACAAGCTCGCGGCCACGCCCGGCCTCGCGCAGGATGTCCGCTACCTCCCCGGAGGAGCCGTCACCGAGCAGCCCGAGGTCGCCGACTGCACCCGGCTCCTGGTGTCGCCGACCGGCGACGGCCAGAGCCTGCTGTCGCTGGTCTCCTTCGACGCGGCCGCCCAGGATCCGCTCGCCGTGACCACCGTCCTCGGGCGCCCGGGCGCGGTCTACGCCTCGCCCGACTCGCTCTACGTCACCAACCGGCACTACGGCTACGGCACGGGCGGCTCGGGGGACAGCACCACCGTCCACAAGTTCCGCCTCACCCTGGGGTCACCCGTCACGACCTACGCCGGGAGCGGGGCGGCGAAGGGGCGCGTGCTGAACCAGTTCTCCATGGACGAGTGGAACGGGGACCTGCGCATCGCGACCACCACGGGCTGGATGACCTACAACTCGGTCAGCATCTTGACCGAGCAGGCGGGGGCCCTGACCCTCCGCGGCCACGTGGATCTGGCGCCGGGAGAGGACATCCGCGCGGCGCGCTTCACCGGCGACACCGGTTTCGTGGTGACGTTCAAGAAGACCGACCCCCTCTTCGTCCTGGACCTGGCCGACCCGGCCGCGCCGACCGTCCGGGGTGAGCTCCACATCCCCGGCTTCTCCACCTACATCCACCTGATGGACGCCGCCCACCTGCTGACGATCGGCCTCGACGCCCAGGACGAGGGCTCCTTCGCCTGGTTCGCGGGCGTGATGCTGCAGGTGTTCGACGTCACCAACCCCAACGCCCCGCTGCTGCTGCACAAGACCGTCATCGGCACGCGCGGCACGGCGTCCGACGCCACCACCAACCACCTCGCCTTCAACTACTTCCGGCCGCTCGACCTGCTGGCGATCCCGATGATCATCTGCCAGGGGGGCTCCGGCGGGGGCTACGGCTACCAGATGACCTTCAATGGGCTCATGGTCTACCGCGTCACGCTGGCCGACGGCTTCACCCTCCTCGGCGGCATCCCGCACAACGCCGGGCCCGTGGCCGACTACTACGGGTGCAGCTCCTGGTGGACCTACGCCCAGTCGAGCGTCAAGCGGAGCGTCATCATGGACGACTGGGTCTACTCGATCGCCAGCGGCATGCTGCGCGCCTCGTCGCTCGGCGACCTCGGCAACCCGGTCGTCACGCTGTCGCCGTAGGCCCCTACGGCGCGCCGAAGCCGAGCAGCCAGGCGAAGGCGACGACGACGAGCGCGTGCGTGATCTCGCCGGCCGCGATGCGCGCCGGGATCTCGCGGAGCGGCACGAGCACCACCTCGATGTCCTCGGTCTGGTCGAAGTGCTGGTCGGCCACGAGCCGCGCGCCGCGCGCCGCGAAGGTGTGGCAGGCGTGGCGCTGCATGGCCGGGTTCGGGTGGATGACGCCCAGCGGCTCGACCGTGTCGGCCGCGTAGCCGGTCTCCTCGAGCAGCTCCCGCCGCGCCGCCTCCAACGGCGACGCGTCGCTCGCGTCGACCATGCCGCCGGGGATCTCGAGGGTGACCTCGCGGGTGCCGTGGCGGTACTGGCGGATCATCACGACCTCGCCGGCCTCCGTGAGGGGCACGATGTTGCACCAGTCGGCCCCTCGGAGGACGTAGAAGTCGTGCAGGGCGCCGGTCCGCGGCGAGCGGCTGCGCTCGCGGTAGAGGTCGAAGATGCGCAGCGCGTGCAGCTTCTCGGTCTCGGTGACGTTCCAGGGCTTGGGCGGCACGGTCGTAGTCTCGGGCGCCGGCCGCGCGCCGTCAAGCCGCACTGACCCGACCGCAGCGCGCGCGACCGCCGCTGCCACGCCCTCGCCGGCCTCGCCGCGGCGCTCCCCCTGGTGGTGCTGCACCTCGCCGGGGCGCGCACGTGCGTCAGCGTGCTGTCGGGCACCTTCCCCACGGGCATGGCGCCGGCGGCCGCGGAGGCGCTCGGCCTCCTCTACGTCGTCGCCTGGGCCCTGGCCACCCTGGTGGCCCCGGTCCTGCTCCTGGCCGCGGGGATACTGACCGTCGTTCTTTTTCTTCCCCCGACCGCTGGAAGGGCCTACCATCCGCCCGGGAGGTGACCGATGCGTACGACCGCCTATCTCTTCACGGCCCTTGTGCTCGTCCTGGCCATGGGGGCGTGTCAGAGCAAGACACCGCTGGGGCAGGAGCGCGCTGACTACGGTGGGCTGTGGACCGGGTCCGACGGCTCCAACATCCAGCTCTGGGCCGACGGGACCGGTGACTACAAGTCCGGCAGCACCAAGGTGAGCGGCGCGGCCGCCAAGTTCGACGGGAACACCCTCACCATCAAGATGATGGGCATCGGCAAGACCTGGACGATCACCACGCCGCCCACCCAGAAGGGCGAGAAGACGGTGATGGTGCTCGACGGCGTGGAGTACGTGAAGCAGAAGATCTAGCCCCGTTTCCCTGCGTTCCTAGCTGCTGGCCGACGTGTAGCGGGCGATCGCCCGCCGCCACACCAGCCGCGCCACGGCGGCGTACCCGAGGGCGCCCGCGACCGCGAGCGCCCCCGTGGCCGGCCGCAGCGTGCCCAGCAGCGCCATCGACGGATAGGTCGTCATGAGCGCGAGCGGGATGATGAAGGTGAAGGCGAACCGCACCGCGCCGCGGAAGACCGTCACCGGCCAGCGCGCGAAGTCGAAGATCGACATGAAGAGGTAGGCCAGGTTGTCGAGCCGGACCACCCAGAAGGCGGCGGACACCACCAGGATCCACGTCGAGTAGAGCACGAGGGCGGCGCTCACCAGCAAGAGGAGCGCGCCGGCGAGATCGAGGGCGCCCGGCCAGCGGCCCAGGAGCACGAAGCCCGACCCGCAGATCGCGACGCCCACCAGCACGTCGAGGACCCGCCACGGCTCGAACTTCCCCGTCGAGACCAGGAACTGCGCGTCGGCCGGCTTGAGCAGGACGAAGTCGAGGGTGCCGCGGCGGATGTGGTCCACCACCACGATCAGCGACGGGTTCACGGCGCCGTCGATGAGCCCCTTGAGCAGCGTGAACCAGCCGACCACCACGAGCATCTCGGGGAACCCCCAGCCGGGGACGGCGGCGCCGTTCCGCTTGAAGACCCACAGGGGGAGGAGCCCCAGGAGCGCGAAGAGGAGGCCGGTGAGCCCCTCGACGACGAAGTCCCAGCGGTACTGGAGCCCCGTCTGGAGCGAGGTCCGGAGCTGCAGGGCGAAGAGGCGCGCGTAGCGGCGCACGGGTCTCACGCTCCGTAGGCGTTCCAGCGCTTGACGCCGGCGCGCCACACCACGGCCAGCAGGAGCCCGAGGCCGAGGGCCCAGCACGCCTCGATGCCGAGGTAGTGCAGCGCGGCCGCGCGGTCGTGGCGGCCCAGCATGAGCTCGAGGGGGAACCCGCTCTGGTAGTAGAAGGGGAGCCCGTGCAGCGCGTGGAAGAGGCGCGGCGCGTGCGCCTCGAGGAACGGGAGCGGGAAGAGGTACCCCGAGAAGGCGAAGAACAGCCCCTGCCACATGAACCACAACGAGGACGACGACTCGAGGTACAGGGCCAGCGTGCCGAGGATGGCCATGCTGAAGAAGATGATGAGCCAGGCCAGGCAGAGCGCGAGGACCACCATGAGCCAGATGGCCGGATCGTGGCTGAACTCGCGCCCGCCCACGACGAAGGCGAGGACGAGCGCCATGGGGAGCGAGAGGAGCACGCGGAGCGGCAGCGCCGCCAGGTTCTCCGCCATGTAGCCGGCGAGCGGGCTCACCGGCCGGAGGAGCCGCTGCGACAGCCGCCCGGTGCGGATCTCGAAGTTCATCTCCCACACGACCCAGCAGCCGGTGAGCTGCCGCACGATGAAGCTCGCGAGGAAGTAGGCGGTGAGCTGCGTCTGGCCGAAGCCCGCGATGGGTCCCCCGGCCGCGGCCGTGTGCCACAGCGCCAGGTTGACCAGCGGCATCGTCGTCGTGAGCATCCAGACGACCATCTCGGCGCGGTAGGCCACGGCGTCCGCGAACCCCACCCGGAGCAGGGTGGGGAAGGCCCGCAGCGTGATGGCGAGGCTGGAGGGGCCGCGGCTCACTCGTCGCCCTCTCCCTCCTCGGGCCCCTCGGCCGACCCGCCCCCGGGGCCGCCCGTGCCGTCGGCGTCGGCCCCGGCGGCGCCGGCCTCGCGCGCGAAGAGGTCGCGCATGACCTCCTCGAGGGGCGGGTCCTCGACGGTGAGGTCGGCGACGGGAAGGCCCGCGAGCAGGCGCGCCATGGCCTCCCGCAGCGAGGCGTTGCCGACCTGCAGCACCGCGACGGCGGCGTCGTGCCGGACCACGTGGCCGATGGCCTCGAGGTCCGCGCGCTCGACCGGCCGCTCCAGCTTCACCACGATGCGCTTCTCCGGGCGCGCAGAGCGCACCAGCTCCTCGAGCCGGCCGTCGAAGCAGAGGCGGCCGCGGTCGATCACGATGACCCGGGGGCACAGGGCCAGCACGTCGACCATGTAGTGGCTGGTGAGGAGCACGGTCGAGCCATGCCGCTCGTTGGTGACGCGGATGAACTCGCGCACCGTGTGCTGCATCGACACGTCGAGGCCGATGGTCGGCTCGTCGAGGAAGAGGACGCGCGGCCCGTGGAGCAGCGCCGCGCACAGCTCGCACTTCATCCGCTCGCCGAGCGAGAGCTGGCGCGTCGGCTTGCGCATGGTGTCGCCGATCCCGAGCAGCTCGACGATCTCGTCGCGGCGGACGCGGAAGTCGGCCTCCGGTACGGAGTAGACGGCGCGGTTGAGCTCGAACGTGTCGGCCGGCGGCAGGTCCCACAGGAGCTGCTGCTTCTGCCCCATGACCAGGGTGATCTGCCGCAGGAAGTCGGGCTCGCGCCGCTGCGGCACGTGGCCCAAGACGCGCACCTCCCCGCCGGTCGGGTGGAGCAGACCCGCGAGCACCTTGAGCGTGGTGGTCTTGCCCGCGCCGTTGGGGCCGAGGAAGCCGACCCGCTCGCCCGGGACGATCTCGACGCAGAGGTCCCGGACCGCCGTGACCGTGTCGTAGCGTCGGCGGAAGAGCGACCGCACGGCGGCGGCCAGGCCCGCGTCGCGACGGTGCACCCGGAACTCCTTGGTGAGGTGGGCGACGCGGATCACGGGCCGTGCCCCCGGTCTCCCCGGCCGAAGAGCGGCAGCTGATCGCTCGTCGCCGCGGGCGTGCGCGCCGCGGCGGCCCGCCCCCGCGCCGCGAGCGTCACGGTCACCGAGCCCGCGCGCCGCGGGGCGAGCCAGAGGGGGGGCGCGGCCTCCCACAGCCCGGCCCGGCGCAGCGCCGCCTCCACGCACGCGCGGGCGAGCTCCGGCGCGTTCCGCTCGGCGGAGAGGTGCGCGAGCATGACGCCGGCCGGGGGCCGCCGGCTCTGCCGCAGCACCTGGCAGAGGAGCGCCGCCGTCTGGTCGTTCGACAGGTGGTGGCGGCTGTTCGGCACTGGCCGCTGCCGCGCCAGGCGGACGTCGTGGTTCGACTCCACGAAGATGAAGTCGGCGTCGAGGAAGAGGTGGAGGAGGCCATCCCAGGTGCTGAGGTCGGTGGCGATGACCACGCGCCGCTCGTCGGCCGGGCTCCGGACCGAGAAGGCGTGGGTGACGACCCGGGGCGAGTGGCGTACCCGCGTGGGCGTCACCTCGAGGTCGCCGATCGGCACCGGGGCGTCGGTGAAGGGGCGCAGGCGGAGGGGCGCGCTCAGCCGCGACGCCTCCTCCAGACACGACTGGTGGCAATAGACCGGGAGGCGCAGGTCGGAGAGGGCGCGGATCGCGGCCGCCGACAGGTGGTCCCCGTGGAGGTGCGTCAGGAAGACGGCGTCGATGGCGGGGGGCGCCCCGGCCGGCGCCAGCGCCAGGGCGCGCCGGCAGGCCCGGGTGCTCTCCCAGCCGCAGTCGACGAGGAGGCGCGTCCGCGCCGTCCACAGCTGCAGGCAGTTGCCGTTGCTCCCCGACCGCAGGCTCTGGAAGGTGACCGCCACGGGCGCTCCGATCGCTGGGGGCCGGGTCAGGTGGGCCGCGGGGTCGTCGCGGCCGCGGGGGCGCCGGCGAGGAGGGCGGCGATGATGGGGCGCACGTGGAGGTCGAAGCGCACCTTCACGCCACGGTGGGAGTCGCGCATGTAGTTGAGCGCCTCGACCGGGTGGGTCGAGTGGAGGTAGTCGAAGCCCGGCGGCAGCACGGCGAAGGTCTCGCGCGCCGCGAACTCCTCGAAGCTGAAGCCGCGCCCCGCGAGGCGGCCGATGCTCCCGAGCGTGTCGATCACGCGCTGGAACCGGCGGAACAGCCCGACCTGCGACGGGTAGGCGTCGCGCATGCGGAGCTTGGCGGCGGTCTCGTCGGGTGTCAGCCGGATGGCCTGCACCTCCCCCTGGAACCACGGCGCGAAGCGCAGCGGCACCAGGATCGTCAGCTCGTACTGCGGCAGCTGGCAGAAGACGGCGCCGGGCCCGAGCGCGCGCGTGGCCAGGGCCGCGGCCACGTGCGTCAGGTCGTGCTCGGGGTGCCCCTGCTGGAAGGCGCACGTCCACACCACGTCGGGCCGCACGCGCGCAACCTCCCCCGCCACGGCGCCGGCGAGGCGGCGGAAGAAGGCCGCGATGCGGAGGAAGTCGCCGGGGCGCTCGGTCACGTCGACCAGGTGGTCGTAGATCTCGATCTCGGAGAAGCCGAGGAACCTGACCCGCTCGCGGGGGATGCCGGCGGCGGCGAGGGCCGCGGCTCCCTCCGCCTCGCGCATCTCCGCGTAGGCCGCCGGGTCGGCGCCGACCGCGGGCGCGAGCCCGTCCCCGTTGGTCACGTAGACCGCCGCGGCGCTCGCGGAGAGGCGCGTGAGCAGCCCCCCGTAGCCGAGGTCGTCATCCTGGTGCGCGAAGACGAACAGGTGTTGGAGCGCGGGGTCGACCGGATCGCTCATGGGCCTCTCCGTGTCACCGGGGTCGCCGGGTGGATGACGTGTCTCCGGGGCCGCGACGCGCGCCCTGGCGTCGCGACCCGGGCGAGCGATAGTAGCGCAGATCGGAGACGCGCGGGCGGCGCCGCAGGCCGCGCGCGGTCAGGATCCGCCGTCAGGCTCCGCGGGCGGCTCCTCGGGCTCGGCCGCCAGCAGGGCATAGAAGTCGGCGAACGGGGCCGGCG
>JACRCY010000204.1 GCA_016218785.1 Deltaproteobacteria bacterium | reverse complement strand
GCCAGGCAATTCTCGATGCGGCCGGACGTGTCGAGCTGGCGGTCCTCGATGCGACACCCGCTCTTGAGCACGCGGTGGTAGACCTCGATGCCCCAGCGCAGCGTGTACCAGTGCAACCGTTCGATCGCCTGCTCGAAGCTGGAAACCTCCACGGTCGTGAGAAGCATCCATTCGAGCGGAGAAGCGACGTCTGCAGGCGGATCCTCCTCGCGGGCGTAGACCGCCCAGACGCGCACGGGCTGCTGAGGCCTGCGCCCGGGCGGCTTCAACCTCACCTGGGCGTATCGCACCGACAAGGTCGCAGTGCGGCGGGGCCGCGAGCCCTGTCGGGGAACCACGAGGACCTGATGGCCCGCAACCGGCTCGGCGGACAGCCTGTCCCACAGGAGCGCCGTCTCGTCGGCCTCGTCCCCGACAACACAGCGGCGGCGAGCTCGCTCGGCGCGCACCAGGAGTTCGGGCCCCGACCGGGTCTGCTCGGCCTCGTGGAACAGCTCGTGGAGGTCCGATTCGCGGTCGCCCACGCTCACCACCCGGGTCCGGGGGCAGAGGCGCTGCACCTCGGCGACCGCGCGGTAGCTCCGCACCCACTTGACGCTCTCCTTGGCCTCGATCGGAAGCCGATTGCGCTTGGCCTTCTTGCCCGCCTCCTTGGGGTCACGAGCCCAGCTCTGCACGTCCAGCAGGCCCAGCGGCGTCCCCTCGACGCTGAAGGCCATCGTGCTGTGCACGATCAGCCCCCGCCCGGGCTTTGCTTTCGTGTTGATGGGGCCCAGCCCCTCGGTTGCCGGGTGCGCGCAGTAGTTGAGCGTCGTCGTGTCCTGCACGGCCAGCACCACCTCGTGGTGGCCGATGCGCTGTGCGGTGGCTTCCACGTGGCCCCGCAGCACGCCCTGCAAGTCGATGCGCTCATTGTCGAAGAACCGACACACGCCTTTGCTCTTGGCCAAGGACCCCCAACAGGCTTGTGCGATCGGCGCTCCAGGCTGTGCGAAGAAGTCGCGAACCACCGTGTGAAGGCGACGCCGCAGTCGGCCATCATACACGAGGGCGCCGGCGAACTCCTCCTCGACCCAGGCCGCCGGTTCATGGGGGAGCGTCCGCAGCACCAGCCGATCGGGCGGCTCCAGGCACAGCTCGCTCCGCCAGTCCTCGCGAAGCGGGTACACGTACACGTCCTTGGGGCCCGTCGACACCGTGCCGTTGGCGTACCCGTCCCCGCGGCCGGCCGTCCGGCCCACCGGGACCCAGTTGGCGGCCCGATAGCAGGTGCCGGCGAACAGCTCGCCGTCGACGAAGGTTTCGACCAGCACCGGCTCGTAGCCGTACCGAGCGGACCAATCCCGGGCCAGCCGCTTCGTGCTCAGGGCCAGCACGTGCGACGCCAGGTTGCGCACCTGGACGCTCGGGCAGATCAGGAACCGGCTGTTGCACACCACCTCCGGCAAGTGCTCGCGCCGGGCTCGCTCGCTCCAACCGATCCAGGCGTCGCGGGCCTTCACCCGTTTCGTGGCGCCGCTGAAGCTCAGTGCGCCCAGCCACCCGTGGACCGGGCTGCGCACCAGGTAGCGCATCTGGGCCCCGCACAGCGGTCCGGCGCCCAGGTAGTGATGTGCCGCCATCAGATCGTTCCAGACCCGGGACGCCCGGCAGTAGCGGCTGGTCACGGGGACGATCTCGACTTCGCCGAGTTCCTCCAAGCTGCAGCACACCTCGGCCACTGACGTCGTCGGCTTCTTGCGCGTCCTGGCCGGGTCGAACCCGGCCACCCTTGCGCATGCCGGCAGCTTCACGTGCCCGCGACGCTCCAGCTCCAGCAGCGCCTTGCGGCAACCCACCTCACACGGACGCCCGGTCGGCGACCGCCACCCCAGCCAGTCGCAGACCCGCCTGGACAGCGCTCGCCGCGAGAGGGTGGGCTCAGCCTCGACCGTCGCCGCGATACGCGCCAGGACGTCGGGGCCGAACCACTGGCCGTGAAGCCACATCGGTCATCGAGCATGACCCGCTTCCGCCACGGTGCCAAGTGTGTCCGCAGGTCAGGCCCGTCACAGGGCACGCGCGCTCCGGCTGAACGGGTACGCGCGCGGTTCAAGACGGCACTGTGCGACCGGGGACCAGGCCGCTCTTGCGCCCGGCTGCTCGAGAACGCCTTGACAGGACCGTAGTGACGTCCCGAGGTCCGATCTGCCCGGGTCACCCGCCTCGCGCGCCGCGGTCCATCTCCCTCCTGTCGTCCCGTTCCTTCATGGCTGCCCGCTTGTCGTGGAGCTTGCGCCCGCGGCCGAGCCCCACCTCCAGCTTCGCCCACGGCCCGCGGAAGTAGAGCCTGAGCGGCACGGCGGTCAGCCCGCGCTCTCTCGCGCGCTTCGCCCACCGGTCCATCTCGGTCCTGCGCAGCAGCAGCTTGCGCCGCCGGCGAGGGTCGTGGTTCTGGCTGCTCGCGGGCTCGTACGCGGCGATGTGGGCGTCCACGAGCCATGCCTCGCCGTCCTCGAACCGGACGTAGGCCTCCGCCAGGCTGGCGCCCCCGGCTCGCAGGGACTTCACCTCGCTGCCGGCGAGCGCGACCCCTGCCTCCATCGTGTCCAGGATGGAGTACTCGTGCCTCGCACGGCGGTTCTCGCAT
>JACRCY010000181.1 GCA_016218785.1 Deltaproteobacteria bacterium | reverse complement strand
TGGCGCAGCAGGTGAAGCTCGCGCGCGCGACCGGGGCCCACTACGTGCGCTCGACCGTCGTCTGGCTCGCCGACGAGAGCCTCCGGGTGGTGCGCATGTACCACAACTTCTGCTACTGCACCGCCATGTTCCGGCGCGCGACGGCCCTCGGGTGCGGCGGCTTCCCCGAGATCGACCTCGCCGAGGACGTCGGGCTGTTCCGGCGGCTGGAGGACATCGCGCCGCGCTGGGCTTTCCGGGATGCTGACTGGTACGTGCACCGCCGTCACCGGACGAACGTCTCGCGGCTGCGCGACGGCACGACCCTCGAGACAATGGGCCGCAGGTACGGGGTCGAGGTGAGGCGGAGCCAGCGCGACGTCGACGCCCTCACCCGTCGGATCTCGCTGCTGCGGCGGATGCGGCCCGCCCCGGCCGCCCCCGCGGGGCGCCTGCCTGCGGACCTCCGGGGCCTCCTGCTGCCGCCCCGGTTTGCGCTGTCGCGCGGGTTCTCGCTCCAGCGAGTCCGCCAGCGCCCCGATGGCTACGTGGCGGAGCTTCGCTCCCGCGAGGGACGGCCGCGGCAGGTGCCGATCAGCCCGGCGGCGGTGCCGGCGTGCGAGTGGCTGATCGAGTGGGGGGAGGAGCCGTTCACGCTCGTCGACGCGATCGACCACTGCGGCGCAAGGCTGGCCGTTCTCGAGCGCCTGGTCGGGGCGCTCAGCGGCGCAGGGGTCTTGTGGTCCTCCTCCGACGGTCGGCGCAATTGCTACCTCTACCGGGGGCACCCGGAGAACCGCGGCCCCGGGACCGGTGGCTCGCCGAGACGCGTCGCGCGGGCCGACTAGCCGCATGCGGATCCTGTTCCTCTCACCGAGCGGACCGCAAGGCGCCTTCCAGAGCGCGGTCCTCGGTGTCTATCACGCCGTCGAGGAGCATGCGCTCGTCCTCGTCGACCGCCTGGCGGACGTCCGCGCCGCCCACCGGGTGGAGTCACGGCCGAGCCCGGCCGAGATCGGCTGGCTCCTGGATCACGTCTGGCTGTCGCCCGACCTGTACCGGGAGTGCGGCCGACGACTCGACGCGGCGATACGGGGCGGGCGGGGGGACACGAGGGCCGTCGTCGCGCGGCGGCTCGTCGATCTGGCCGTCGACGTGTCGGCGCGGCTGCGCCACCACCTGCGGCGAGGTCCGGAGGCCGGGGCACGTACGGCGTCGCTCATGGACGCCATGGAGTTGCTGCAGCCGCTGGGCTTCGTCATCGAGGCGGCCCATCCGACCCCGAGCGGGCCCTTCGTGGACCCGCGCTCGGGTTTCCCCGTCGTCTCGGCCGCGGAGAGCATGGCCCGGGCCGACGAGCTCTGGGCCGTCATGGAGCCCCTGCTGCCCCCCGGCTTCCTCCGCAGCGTCGCGGCCAGCGAGCCCGACATCGTCTTCTTCCCAGTGAGCCAGGCAACGCTGCCGCGGTCGATCGCCATGGCGCTCAAGCTGCGCCCCCGGCTCCGCCGGAGCGCCTTCGTGGCCTGGCACGGGCACATGAGTCTCTCCTTCTCGCTCGCGCAGGTCCGGAGGGCCGCCTTCGCCAGCCGCGCGCTGTTCGACGTCTTCGATGCCGTGTCCGTCTATCCGGACATCGAGGACCAGACGTTCTGCGACGTGGTCGAGCGGCTGGCTGGAGGAGGACCCCTCCTCGGAGTGGAGAACCTCGCGCTGCGACACTCCGGCGCGGTTCGCTTCCGCCGGCCGTCGGCCCGCTCGATCCGCCGCTACCTCGACGAGATCCGGCTGGGCCGCGCGGACCCGGTGCCGCGCTCGGCCGTGAGCCCGTGGCACGACGGGCAGACGATCATCCCGCGGGTCACGCCGGTCAAGCAGGTGTGCTACTGGAACCGCTGCCACTTCTGCGCCACCGCCAGCCACAGCTTCATCAAGCAGGACCCCCACGTGGCGCAGCGCGGCCTGGCGACCGCCGAGCACCTGATCCAGCTGCGGGACGAGGGGGTCGCCGTGACGTTCGTGGGGTACGACGTCGTTCCGCCGATCGTGCTCGAGCAGCTCGTGGCGCGCCTCGGCGCCGAGGCCGCTCCGCCGCGCTGGGTCTTCGAGGGCAAGGTCGCCCCGGGCTTCTCGGCGGCCTTCGTCCGCTCCCTGCGGGCGGCCGGCTGCGCCGGCGCGATCTTCGGCCTGGAGTGCGCGTCCGACCGGCTGCACGCCCTCGTGGACAAGCACGCGGCCGGCGTCGACCTGCGCGCCATCGAGCGACTCATCGGCCGCTTTGACGGGCTGGGGATGGCGGTCCACGTCAACACCATCTATGACCTCCCCACGACGACCACGGCGGAGTTCGAGGCGTACTGCGGCTGGCTGCGCACCACCTTCGATCACCACCGCCTGTTCTCCTTCAACGTCAACCCGTTCGTGCTGATGCCCGGCTCGAGGATGGCCCGGGCTCCCAGACGCTACGGTCTGCGGCGGCTGGAGGTGGAGGGCGCCGACCGGCTCTGCAACAAGCTGCCGACCGCCCGCGACCCGCGTCAGCCTCGCTTCGACGCCGGCGAGGTGTGGCGCGGCGTCTTCGGAGCGCGTCGCTACCGGGGGCGGGAGCTGGCCGAGTGGTGCGCGCTGTACTGCGAGGTCTCGGCGAGCCTGTTTGTCGACGCGCTGGGCGGAAGGAACCTCTGCAAGGACCTCGCGGCCGAGCTGGGGGTCCTCCGGGACATCGGCGCGGCCCGGATCTCGCTGCCGACGACCGTCGAGGCGGTGAGCGTCGGTCGGCCCGCGTCCGCGGCACCGCGCCCGGCCGGGCACCGAAGCCTCGGCCACCTGCTGGAGAGCCTGCAGCAGGCTCCCGAGCCCGCCACCCTCCTCGTCGACACGCGCGGCACGGGCGCCTGGAGCCAGGTGCCGGTGTCGACCTGGAAGGTCATCGAGGAGGCCGCGCGTGGGCAGCTGACGGTCGACCAGGCCGTGGCCGGGCTCGCCGGCCACGGGCCGTCCGCTGACCGGCGCCGGCAGGCGCTGCGCGCGGTGATCGCCGACCTCGTCGCGGACCGGCTCCTCCACGCCGCGTGGTAGCGGTCGTCGCCCGGTGTGGCACAATGGATCGTGGGCCCATGGTCGACCTGACCCCTACCAGCAACCAGGCGGAGATCCACCTGACGTATCGCTGCAACCTCCGTTGCAAGTGCTGCAATCGTTGCGCGTTCCTCGACCCGCCGCACACGCCCGACATCACGCGCGCGGACATCCTGGACTTCTTCGCCCAGGCGCGGGTCCTGAAGTGGCAGCCGAAGATCCTGATCATCGGCGGTGAGCCGACCCTCCACCCGCAGTTCGAGGAGCTCGTCCGCGTCTGCGCGGCGGAGAGCGTCCATCGCGTGGTGGTGTGGAGCAACGGCTACGCTCGCGCCACGAAGCGGGCGCTGGCCCGGATCAGCACCGTCGCGGACGTCTTCGAGGAGACGTTCAAGCAGAAGGGCAGCGTCGTCCACGAGCAGCAGGACGTCTACTGCGCGCCCGTGGATCTCGGCGTGTCGCGGCCCATCTGCGGCCAGCACGCCTCCCGCACGTGCGGGATCTCGGTGGACGCGCTCGGCTTCACGCCCTGCTGCATGGGGGGCGCCATCGACGGCGTGCTCGGGCTCGGCGCGCGCACCCGGGTGCTCGCCGACCTGTGGGACGCCGACAAGGTAGCGAAGCAGACGCGCCGCCTGTGCGACCACTGCGGCCACCTGCTCAGCCAGCTCGCGCCGCTGCTCCGCCTGCGAATGGCGACCTTCGAGCGCAGGCATGGCGGCTGCGCCTCGCCCACGTGGGCGCGGGCTTTCGACGCGTGGGAGGGGGCCCCGGGTCGCCAGGGGGCCAAGCGGAGATCGGGCCGGACCGCGCGCCGGTAGGAACCGCGCGCGTGGAGCCTGGCCCCGAGAACGGAGGTCGTCGGGGTCGACCCGCCGGTCAGCGGGCAGCGGCCGGCGCGCGCGGCGGTCGCTCCGCGAGCACGACGCGGGCGACCTCCCGGTAGAAGGCGGGCGCGTCCGCGAGCTTCTCGAACTCCACGTGCCTGTCCTCGAGCCGGTGGCCTTCGTCGGCGAGCTCGATCAGCCGGCGGGCCAGCGCGTCCGCGCCCTCGCCCGCGGGCCGCGTCGCGAGGACCTCGTGCACCTGGAGGGCGAGGGCGCGCGCCTGGCAGCGGGCCACGAGACGCGCCACGGCCTCGTCGCGCGCGCGCAGCAGCCACATCCGGTTGCGGAAGCGGCCCACGTGGCGGGACGCCGCGGCGCGCGGGCCTGCGCCGCGCTTGAGGTCCGCCGCCAGGATCACGACCACCTTGGCGCACGCGTCCTCCGTGCCCCTGACGAACAGCTCGGGTGTCCACACGTGGGACGCAAGGCGCAGCAACCAACTCCGGGGAAACGCGTCGGCGGAGCTCGTCACCACCGCGATGAACGCGTACACGACGGCCTTGCCCCCGGGGTCCAGCGGCCTGCCCGAGCCGTAGTGGAGCAGGGCCTCGAGGGAGGGGCCGAAACGCCGGCCGATACGCTCGGTCAGCAAGCTCACTGGAGCCGTCAGCTCGCCCGGCGCGAGGTAGCTCTGCGCCACGGCGGCCAGCCGTTCCTCCACGTCGTCGCGCATCGTCGCCACGAGCGGATTCTACCCGTCGTTCTCAAGGAGCGCCAGCCGGTGGGGCGCTCTGCCCGAGGCGCCGGGCCTGCCGCCCGCGCCGTGGGGCTTCAAGTCCTTGTCTTGGTGCCACATCCCTGCGAAACTCGATGGTGCCCGAGGCGAGCACCGCGAGCCTCGTTGTGAACCGAATGTCCCGCAAGACGCCTCCCTCGTGCCGCCCCGTGGGCGGCGCGGCGCGTGCCCGCCGCCGGGGTGCCACGCCGGACCGTCGCGCCGGCCGGCCCACCCCGACCGGGTCGCCTGCCCCCCTCGACACCTGCATCATCGGCATCCTCCTCGGAGGCCACCTGGGCGACACGCTGATCACCACGCCACTGGCCCGGCAGCTCGTGCAGGAAAAGGGGCTGACGGTCAAGGTCACCGAGCACCCCAGCACCCGCGCCGCCTTTGCGAACAACCCGTTCGTCCACGACTACACCACGAGCCGGGGAATGGCCTTGGTCCCTTGGCTCAAGGGCGGTGGCCACGTGCTCCAGCAGCTCCAGCGCGGGCTGGGGGTGGAGGTGAGCGATCCGCCCCGCCCGGAGGTCTACCTGTCGCGTGAGGAACGCGCCTGGGCTTCCACCTGGCTGGCCGAGCACGTCCCGGCCCGCAGGAAGGTCTGCGTGCTCTCCCCCCGGGCCGTCACGACCGCCGGCCGCTACGAAGGCGCCGACTGGGACCAGGTCTCCCTCGCGCTGCAGGAAGAGTACGCCGTCGTCCAGCCCGTGCTTTCGGCCGAGGGCGTCCACGAGGGCCAGCCACGTCAGCCCCGCCCAGGGCGGCGGCGCCACGAGGGGCAGACACCCGGGGCGATCATCGCCGTCGATCTGCCGACGCGGCACTACCTGGCCCTGGTCGCCGCCGCCGACCTGTTCGTCGGCGTCCTCTCCGGCGGGGCGCACGCGTCTGCGGCCTTCCACGTGCCGGCGATCGTCGTCGTCTGGCCGGAGCTGGCTCCCAGGATCAAGTTCCCCGTCGACGGCTTGGGGATCGGAGAGGAGTTCGCCTACCCGACACAGGCCCACCTGTGCACCAGCAGCGTGACGCGGAGCGGGTTCGACGGCCGGGCGCTCCGCGACAAGATCTCGGAGGCGCTGGCCCTCGAGCCCGTTCGCCCCCCCCGGGGAGTCCCCCCCCGCGACCCTGGCAGGAGACGCTCCGCCGGTTGATCGGGGCACCCCGGCGACCGCCGCGGGGCCAGTGGTAGGTTGGACCATGCGCTCGCTGATCTACCTCGACAACGCGGCGACCACCCGGGTGGCGCCCGAGGTCGCCGCGCTCATGCGCCGGTGCATGCTCCGGGACTACGGCAACCCGTCGTGCTACCACGGATTCGGGCTTGCCGCCGAGGCGCTCCGGGAGCGCGCGCGCCGTCAACTGTCCGTCGCGGTGGGGGATCCCAGGGGCCGGCGGGGCCGGATCGTCTTCACGTCCTGCGGCACCGAGGCTGACGCCCTCGCCGTGCTCGGCGCAGCCCGGGCCCGGGCTTCGTCCGGCCGGCACGTGGTCGTGCCGACCTTCGAGCACAAGGCGATCCTGGGCAACGTCGACGCGCTCCGGCACGAGGGGTTCCGGGTGACCACCGTCGCGGTCGGGGGCGACGGCGTGATCGACCCCGCGGCGTTCGCCCGGGCGCTCCGCAAGGACACGGTGCTCGTCGGCTGCATGCTGGTGCAGAACGAGATCGGCACGATCCAGCCCGTCGCCGAGATCGCGCGCGCGGTGCGCGCCCGGCGCGGCGACGAGGTGCACATCCACTGTGACGCCGTGCAGGCGCTGGGTAGGCTCCCCATCGACGTGGCCGAGCTGGACGTGGATTCGCTCGCCCTGTCCGGCCACAAGATCCACGCCGCGAAGGGCGTGGGGGCGCTCTGGCTGCGCAACCACTCGCCCGTGAACCCTTTGTGGCGGGGCGCTTCCCAGGAGGAATCGCGGCGTGCGGGCACCGAGAACGTGCCCGGCATCGCGGGCTTCGGGCTCGCCGCCGAGATGGCCGTGGCCCGCATCGGACCCGAGCGGGAGCGGCTGACGAGGCTCCGCCGCAAGCTGCTCGGGTTGCTCACCGAGGGGGTAGCCGGCATCCAGGTGCTCGGCACGCACGCGGTGCCCCACATCGTGGCCGTCG
This sequence comes from Deltaproteobacteria bacterium, assembly GCA_016218785.1. Classification (GTDB taxonomy): domain Bacteria; phylum Myxococcota_A; class Polyangia; order JACRCY01; family JACRCY01; genus JACRCY01. Next base: position 12,012 of record JACRCY010000181.1, on the reverse strand, counting down.
CCCTGAAGGGCCACCGGTTCAAGCGGCTCGCGACGATGCTCCAGGAGCAGGGCATCTGCGTCTCCGGCGGCTCCGCCTGCGGCGTGCCGGAGGGACACACTCACGTCCACGCAGCTATCGGGCTGCCCGAGGACACCCGTGCGGTGCGCATCTCGATGTCGCGCTACACCACCGAGAGGGACATCGAGCAGGCGGCCAGGAGGATCGTCCAGGTGGCGCGGACGGTCGGCCTCACAGGGGCATGACGCGCACGAAGCGGTGCCACCACAGCCGGCGGCAGTCCGCCAGCACCGCGGGGTCCGATTCCTTGCCCGGCGTCGCGGCCAGCAGCGCGCGCAACGGCCTCGTGCCATCGGAGCAGCTCAGCAGGTCGAAGGTGCGCTTGCAGAGCGGCAGCGGCGGGCGAGCAGCCGCCGGGTCCTCGAAGTTGTAGGTGGCGGTGGTGGTCGAGCCGGTGGAGAGCAGACGACACTGGAGCACGGCGCAGCGCGTGACCTGCAGCCCGGCGTCGAGCAGCAGCTCGTCGGTCACCTCGCGCTTGGTGATCAGGTAGTCGCCGATGACGAGTCGATCGAGGCCCGTCGTCAGATACGCGACCACCGCGTCCTCGACGCTGTCGACGATCGGCTCGGCGCTGTTGTTGAACGAGGTGTTGAGGACGACGTACACGCCGGTGCGCTCGCCGAACCGGCGGATCACCTCCCAGTACCGCGGGTTGTCTTGTCTTCTCACCGTCTGCAGGCGCGCCGTGCCGTCCACGTGGGTGACGGCGCCGAGCCTCCTGCGGTACTTCGGCCGCACCGGCGCCACGAACAGCATGAACGGGAAGCTGCCGTGCCCCTCGGGCAGCTCGAAGTACTCCCGCGCCTTCTCTTCGAGCACCGACGGCGCGAACGGCCGGAAGGACTCGCGCTGCTTGATCATGCGGTTGACGCGGTCGCGGTTCGAGGCGGGCCGGGGGTCTGCCAGGATGCTGCGGTTGCCCAGCGCCCGGGGACCGAACTCCGAGCGCGACTGCACCCAACCTACCACCGAGCCACGCGCCAGCAGCTCGGCCGTGATGGCCGCGATCCGTGTGCCGCACCGCTTCCACTCGATGAAGCGCCGCCAGCGGCGGAGCTCCCGCTCGATGCCCGCCGCCGGTGGGACCGGCGTGCCCCAGTACACGGTCTCCAGGCGACGACGCTTGCCCCGGGGGCCGCGGCCAGCCTGCTGCTCCACGAGCAGCGCGGCGCCCAGCGCCCCGCCCGCATCGGACGAGGCCGGCTGCACGAACACGTCCTCGAACAGGCCCGAGCCGAGGACCTTGTAGTTCATCGTGCAGTTCAAGGCCACGCCGCCCGCCATCGCCAGCCGCGTGAGCCCGGTCTGCTGCGCCGCGTGCGCGAGCACGTGCAGGACGACCCGCTCGAGCAGCTCCTGGCACGCGGCCGCGATGTCCTTGTGCACCTGGCGCAGCGCGGCGCTCGGCTCGCGCGGAGCCGTGATGTTGAACAGGTTCTGGAGGAGCTGCACCCGACGGATCTTGAACCAGCCGTCACTCGTCAGATCCAAGCACGCGGCGAAGGCGTCGCGGTACTTGCGCGGGTCACCGTAGGGCGCCAGCCCCATGAGCTTGAACTCATCGTACTCGCGGAAGCCGACGAACTTCGTGACCTGGCCGTAGAGAGTGCCGAGCGACTCCTCCACCCTGAAGCTGCGCAACCGCTCCAGCGCCTGGTCGTGCGCCCGGGAGATCAGCCCGGCCCTGAGCCCCTCGTCCTCGTCGCCGTAGCCATCGAGCGCGAGGACCAGGGCCTCGTCGAACCCCGAGCAGAAGAAGGCGCTGGCGGCGTGCGCCAGCTGGTGAGGCACGAAGCGGACCTTCTCCAGCAGCCAGGGCAGCTGGGTTCCGGCCTTCTCCAGTTGCAGCGCCAGGGTCTCGCGCGCCGACAGCGCTTCCGGCACGGACTGCCCCCTGGCCTCCCCGTACCACTCCCCGTTCAAGTACGCCTCGGAGGCGCTGATGGCGACGAGGCCGATCTGCTTGGGACTCACCTTGGCTTGCCGCAAGCAGAACTCGATGGCACCAAGGGGAAACCCGATGGAGTGCTTGACTCGGTTGAGCCGCTCTTCCTCGAGCGCCGCGAGCACCCGGCCACTCCGCACGAGGACCGCGCTGTAGTCGTGATAGGACCGGTTCAGACCGAGGATGAGCATGCCTTGGGTCCGTTCGTCGCGTGGGAACCCGACGGGCTCCGCCGCGGGCGGGTCCCACCGCGGGAGGGCAGGCGAACCCCCTTGGGGTTCCCATGTCAGCGAACGGTATCGTAGCACAGCATGCCGGCGCCGTGGTTCCCCCCGCTGCCGCTCGCCGGCGCGGCCGGCAGGTCCTCCCGCCAGGCGACTGCGACCCGGCATTGGTGCTACAGTTGCATCGCCTTGCCGGGTCCGTCGTGCCGCCGCGTGCCGGAGCGGCACGCGGCGGAGCATGCATGGACCGAGGGTGCCCGCCGACCATGGACCGCGTTGAGCCGCAGCCGGGCGCATCCGTCACCTCTGGACGCAGAGCGCCCCGGAGCCGCAGCGCGCCTCCGTTGGTGAGTTGCCTGATGGTGACGTCCGCGCGGCCGGAGCGCTACCGGTTGTTCCGGCGCAGCGTCCGCTGCTATCTCGAGCAGTCCTACGCGCACCGGGAGTTGGTGGTCGTGCTCGATGAGGCTCCGCCCGCGGACCAGCGCCGGGTGCTCGACTACCTCCACCGTTTGAAACGGCCGGACATCCGGTGTTTCGTCCCCGAGGGTGAGAAGCGCCAGATCGGAGCGCTGCGCAACATCAGCATCAGGGCGGCGTCTGGCGACTTCGTGTGCACGTGGGACGACGACGACGTCAGCCACCCGCGCCGGGTCGAGCTCGAGGCCCGCCTCATGCGGTCTCGAGCGGCCGATGCCGTCTACCTGTCCTCGTACCTCGTTCATTTCACTCGCCAGAAGGAGATCTTCTGGGTGGACGGCCGCCTGGATCCGACGTGCCGTCCCCTGCCGGGTACGGGCATGTTGCGGCGTGACGTGGCGATCTACCCCGAGTTTCCCAGGACTCGGCTGCAGACCGGCACGGACTTCGTGTTGTTCGACAAGCTGAAGGTGTGCAACTCCGTCTGGCTGCTCCACGCGAACCCGAGCCTCTACGTATACACTCGCCGCGGCGGCCGCATGAACTTCACCCCCGACGCGTGGCTGCGGCGCACGATCGAGAGTCTGGGGGTGCGCGGCGCGCGCCTGCGTCCTCGCTGGCGGGCGGTGAGCGCCGAGATCGCGCGCCTGCGCCTCGGGTATCGAAACCTGCGCCTCGTGTCCCCGGACGGGACCTCGTTCCCGGTCCGTTGATCGTGATGCGGGGCCACTCCTCCACCTGACGCCCGATGGCACCTGTGGTATGCGTGTGACATGGGAGGCAACGGAAGGGCGCCGGGAAAGGCCAGGCCCGCACGCCGATCCCGCGGTGACGCCGACTCCACGCGCGAACGCGTCGTCGTGCGCGTCGTGCAGGATCCGGGGGCGCTCGACGCGCTGGAGCCCACCTGGCGGGAGCTCCACGAGCAGTCGGGCGCCGCCGTCTTCCAGTCGTTCGAGTGGCTCAGCACCTGGTCGCACGTCTTCGGCGCCGAGCGCGGGCGCCAGCCGCACCTCGTGTTGGCCTACGCGGGGGAGCGGCTGGTCGGCATCGCCCCGTTCGTCATGACGGTGAGCGGCGGAGGAGACGCTCCGGTGTCGCGGAGCCTGGCGCTCATGGGCCGAGGCAACCGGACCGGCCTCTCGGACCACCTGGACATCGTGACGTGCCCGGAGTACCGCACCCCGGTGTGCCGCGCCATCGCGCGCCATCTGGCTGAGGTGTGCGCCGACCTCGACTTCGTGTTGTTCTCGCGGCTCCCGGAGGACTCCCCGCATCGGCTGGTGCTGCTCGAGGAGCTCCGCCAGACCGGCCTCGACGTGAGCCAGTCTTCCGCGGGCGCATGCCCGCGCACGACGCTGCTGCCCGACTGGGAGACGGTTCGGCATGGCTGGCGTTTGAGCCATGCACTGGAGTACCGGCGTCGCCGCCTCACGCGTCGATTCGGAGCCGAGTTCGAGCGCGTTGCCGACGCCGCGGAGGTACCGGCAGCCATTGAGGACTTCATGAGGCTGCACCAGCTCCGCTGGAATCGCGTCGGCCAACCCGGCGTGTTCAGCGACTCCCAGCTGGTGCGTTTCCACCGCGAGGTCGCGCCGCGCCTGCACCGCCGTGGCTGGCTCTTCCTGATCTTCCTGCGGCTGGGCGGCGCCCGGGTGGCCGCGTGCTACTGCCTGCGGAGCCACAACGACATGTGGGGCGGCGTGAGTGCGGTCGGGGATGTCGGCGACGCCAGCAAGGAGTCGCCCGGGCTGGTGCTCCACTACTGGTGCCTGGAGACCGCCGCCCGAGAGGGCATCGAGATCTTCGACTTCGGGCTGGGGCAAGAGGACTACAAGTACGGCCTGGGTGCCGTCGACCGGCCGAACTGGACCCTGCTCGTGCGCTCAGCCGCGCACGCTCACGGAGCCGGGTTGCCATGACCCCGCCGGGAGCGGCCGCGCAGGCTCGTGCGGGCGGGCGGCCCACAGGCTGCCGGGACATCTCGCTGGAGGTCACGCAGAGGTGCAACTCGCGCTGCCTCAGCTGCAACACCTGGAGATACCAGAGGGGCGGCCTTGCCGGGCAGCCGACCGACCGCGGACCAGAGCTCGACCTCGCGGAGCATCTCGCGGTCATTCGGGACGCCCGGACCATGGGGGTCGCCTCCGTCGAGCTGCACGGCGGCGAGCCGTCGCTCTGCAAGCACCTGCCGCAGCTCGTTCGCGCCTGCTCCGACGCGGGCCTCACGACTCACTTCGCCACCAATGGGCTGCACTACACGCGCGCGCTGGTCCGCGCCCTGATCGGTGCCCACCTCGGGGGGCTCCGCTTCTCCCTGGATGGCGTCGGCAAGGACCACGATCGGCTGCGCGGAGTCGCCGGCGCCTACGACAGGCTCGTGCGCACCATGGGCATGTTCGTCGCCGCCGACACCGATCGCGCCGTCGGCAAGAGCATCCGAACGAACGTCTCTTCCGCCAACCTCGCGAGAATCGATCGCGTCCTCGACGTCGCCAGGGAGATCGGGATCGACACGGTGACGATCGCCTTTCACGCGTGTGTCAGCGACGAGGTGGTTCGAGAGACGAACGAACTCTTCGGCGAGGCCATCGCGTCGCTTCGCTCGGCCGTTCCCGCCACGCTGCTACCCACCGACGTGCGCGTGATCGCCCGGCAGCAGCAGGCCCTTCAAGAGAAGGCCCGCCGCCTCCAGATCGCCCTCACCAACACGCAGTTCCTCCTGCAGCCGCCGGAGATGGTCCCACGAGGCATCAAGCGTCCTCATCGGGGGCCATGCCGAGACGTGTACGGCAAGTGCGTGATCGACGCGTTTGGCGACGTGTACCCGTGTGAGACGCTGAGATTCCGTCTGGGGAACGTCCGCGAGATGCCCCTGGAGCGCATCCTGGCGGGAGACCGCTACCGGCAGTTCATCGGGACGTACGAGGCCCACCGCGCGAAACTCAGGATATGCGACTACTGCTGCGAGAGTCTCTAGCTTTCCCCTGCCTCAAGCTGGCATGGTCCAGCCAATCCCGGTCTCCTGCCGCATGTAGCGTATCTTCGTGAGCCGGAATCTGGAATGGGCTCTCTTCTCCTCTTCCGTGAAGCGCGACGTGTCCTTGTTGTCGAGCAAGTCCATGTCGGAGATGAATCGCTCAGCAATCCGTCTGGACCGCGTCTTCAGGTCCTGAGCCAACTCTGGCGCCCTGGCAGCCAACGACTTCCTCTGTCCCCTGGTTTCCGGCAGATGCTGTCTCTTCAGCTCGGCGTTCAACAGGTTCTTCCACACGCTGCGGTGCAAGGCGCTTACCTGCTCCTCCACAATGGCAATCCGCCCGTGCTCCTTCTTCATCTTCAGATAGAGACCGCGCACCCCGGCGTCCTGATCCGCAAGCTGCTTTGCCAACCGGAGAACATCGGCGCCTTCATCGGCCCCAAAAGACGGAACCTTGCCACCGCGCGAAGCCTTCCGTATCCGTTTGATGAACAAATCCCTCAGCAAGGGATCTTTGGGGACCACGTACCTCACTCCGACCCTGTCCTGGTCCTTCTTAATTGGCGTACCGTTTCGGCCGACCAACGAATTGCCCTGTAGGGCACGACTGTAGATTGGCGTTCCTCTATAGGCTGAAACCACGGCCAGTGGCCAGAATTCGGGCTGGATGCGGCCTGCTGCATACCGCCTGCGGCCAAAGAGGGCGAGAAAGCAGCGGTAGCTGTTGAAGAAGTCGGCCGGCTTGGTGTCGAGCCCGCCAGCGAGCAAGTAGTACCGACTGTGGACCATGTTTGCAGCGAGAGCTTGCAGCACGCGCACGGCCTCAGGGGTGGTATACCGCATGCGGCCCTGCGGGTTGGATTTCAGCTCGCGAAGGATGTTGTCATCCATGGCCTCCAGGCCGATCCACAACGAGACAAAGTTAGCCTTCTTCACAAGCTTGATGAGATCCTCGTCCGGCTTCCCGTCCCGGCGTTTAAGGGAGTCTATGGTAGCATCCGAAATGAAGGAGAATCGCTTGTTGAGCCCCTCCTCTATGACCCGGTTCAGGAAGAGGGTCGCTCTTCTCCGGTGAGCAAAGAACTGGCCGTCCCAAATGCGGATTCTGCGGACTGCCCTCTTTCTAGCGAGGCTTCTTAGACCATTGAGCACGGTGTCCATTTCAACTGGGACCGGGCTGCCCTTCCGCAGGACCGTGCAGTAGACGCATGCAAAGGGGCATCCCCGTAGGGTCAACACGCCGACTGTCTCGTCGTCTTCTTCGGAATACACGAACGGGGAACCACGGATTAGTTCCGGGGAAGCCTTTGCAGGCTTTTCCGGCAGGAGAACTCTCCTGCCTCTTCTCCTGACCAAGCCGTCCATGTGCTCGACTGAAGCGCTCTTGTCGAGGGACTCCACGAGCTCCGGAAGAGCCTCGTCCGCCTCGCCAATCAGGGCATAATCGAGGTTCGCTTTCCTGAAGTGCCCGGCCGGCGAAGAGCGCATTCCAGGGCCTCCGCCGATTATTGTCTTGTCAGGGTGGGTCTCCCGCAGAATGCGCGCAACAAGCGAGGGGTCGACCTCCACCTGTGGTGCATCGAAGAAGGTGAGCCCGACGTAGCGTGCTTTGTCCAGTTGCGGGCCGAAGGCGAGGAGCCTCCTCCTGATGGCCGACTCGGCTTCCGCGCGCGGCATCCGGCCAAGGTCGTGCCTGTCGAGCTCGGTCTTGTCCCCTGTGGGCTTCGACAGATCCAAGATCTCGGTTGAAATGCCCCTCTGGCGGAGCCTCTCCTGCAGAATCCGCTGCCCGATGGGGGAGCTTGTGACGCTGATGAAGAGAAACTTCGACATCGGCGATTCTACCTGAGAGAACTACTGAGGAACCTCGTAGTCAAGGCCGTACTTCTGGGCCAAGAAGGCAGTGCCCACGAGCTCTTCCCGCTGGGTGGCAGAGTAGCACGGGATCCGCCGCCTCCTGGACGATCCGGCTGTTGGCTACGCTGTTGAGGGCGACGCCACCCGCAGCATCAAGTGAACGACGTCGCGGCATTGAGAAGGTCGCGTGGGTACGAAGGATCGCGAATCTCCGTCGTCGGAGAAGGTGCCCTAGATTTGTCAACCCAGTATCTCCGCAGATCGCTGGCGTTCGTACCCACAAACATCAGCCAACTAGGCAACAGGACAGGTCTTTCCTCACCAGCGCGGTCAAGACGGGGTTGACATAGTGCCCGTTGTCGGACCAGACTCGCGGTGCACCGGTACTCGGGCTCCCTCGCGGAAACGCAGTTTGGAACCCCCATGGCCCGACCGCATGTCTCCCTACCTGAACGCGTTCACCAACATCGTGCAGCTCGGCAAGGTGAGCGCCTTCCACCGCGAGGCCACCGGGCGCGGGATCGCGTACCGGGATGACGCGGACTCGGCCCTCGCCGACGTCTACCACTGGGAGACCCCGGAGCGCACGACCATCGAGAAGCTGATCCGGACGCGGGCGCTGGTCCAGCTCGTGGCCGCCAACTGGTGGCGCGACGAGGTACCGGTGATGCTGGGCCCCGGCGTGTCGGCGCACTTCCTCGCGGGCAGCGTGGTCCTCTACGCGCCCGGCCACGGCACCCGCGTCACGGTGACGACGGCCGAGGAGATGGCGGCGGTGCCGCGGTTCCTCGAGCGCTTCCGGGTGCCGGCGCCGCCGCTCGCCACGATCCGCGAACTGGCCGCGGGGGATCCGCAGCAGGAAGCCGTGCTCTCGCGCCTTTGCGGCCGCCTGGCCGATCAGCGGATCCTGGTGGCGGCGGGAGCCCCGGCCCCGTCCGACGGGGGCCGCCTGCAGGTCGACTCCGCGTGGCCGCCGCTGGCGCTCGCCTACTACCTGCAGACCCTCTTACCGCGGCGCCGGCCGCCGCGGCCGCGGCGCGGCTCCCGGAGGCGCTCCTCATGAGCCGGCCCCGGCCACGGCCGCGCGCGCCCATCGCCTCGATCCTCGACCTGGGGATGAAGCTGCACGTCCCGTACAACAACGACTTCAAGCTGCTGGCCGCGCTCGGTCCGTACGCGCAGTACATCGCCAGCATCTACCTGCCGTGTGACTCCCGCGTCCTCGGCACGGGCCGGTACGACCGCACGCTCGCCCTGCGCAACTGGGACCGCGAGCTCGGCCGGATCCTCGAGCACGTGCGGCCGCTCGGCATCGACGTCAACCTGCTCCTCAACGCCTCGTACATCTGCCCGGAGGCCCTCGAGGGGTTCACCGCCGGCCCGCTCTACGAGTACCTCCAGCGCCAGGTGGAGCGCGGCATCCGCTGGGTGACGATCGGCAACCTCGAGCTCGCCACGCGGGTGCGACGGCACTTCCCCGATCTCAGGATCGACGTCTCGGCGGTCGCGCTCATCGACTCGGTGCGGAAGGCCCGCTACTGGCAGCTGCTCGCCTCCCCCGACATGATCTGCGTGGATGTCGACCACACGCGGAACCTCGCGCTCATCCGCGACATCCACCGGGCGACGGGCCTCCCGGTCAAGATCATCGCCAACTCGTTCTGCATGTCCGAGTGCCCGTTCAAGTGGATCCACTACACCCACATGACGATGGGGGAGGAGGCGAACTTCGACTGCTGGCAGGCGCGCACCCTGACCCCGTGGCACTTCTACAAGGACCAGATCGTCCCCCCCTACTACCTGCGCTACTACGAGGGGCTGGTCGCGGATGTCAAGGTGGTCGACCGGTCGGCGCCCACCCCATGGCTCCAGGCGATCATCCGGCACTACGCCGAGCGCCTCGACTCGCGGGACTTCCTGCCCGACGGCGGCGTGTTCGAGCACCGGACCGGCCTGCGGCAGATCGAGTACGAGGCTGGCCGCCCCTACTACGAGTTCAACTGCCGGCACCCGTGGGTCAAGCCGCTCTCGGAGGAGGCCTTCAAGAGGACCGCCAACTGCGGCAAGCGCTGCAACACCTGCGACCACTGCTACGACGTGTGGCGGAAGGAGTGGAGCGTCGTCGAGAGCCTGCCGGCGCTGCAGGACTTCGCCCGCCGCATCGCCCGCTCGAGCGCGGACGCCGCGTACTACCGCGCCGTGATCGACCGCCTGCACTCCCGGCGCCACAACGTCCGCTTCCTCGTCGAGCTGAAGCTCATCCTGTCCTACTGCGCCCGGGAGTTCCGCCAGGTCCCCTGGTACCTGCTGGCGATCGCCTTTCGGGAATGCGGGGAGCCCGACCTGTCGCGGACCTACGCGGCGCGCGTCAAGGACGCCGGGCTGCGCGCCGCCCTCGCGGTCGCGCTCCGGTCGCTGCGCGGCCGGCCGGTCCTGCGCTACCTCGACTTGGACGCCGAGGACCGCGAGGCATTCTACTTCGTCGCGACCCGGCGGCGCGACCGGAGCCTCCTCGCGCGGGCCGACCTCGTCGAGTTCTACCTCAAGGCGGGAGAGCCGGCCCGGGCGCGGGCCGCGCTCCGGTCGATCGACCCCGCCGAGGACCCCGATCACGAGATCGCCGGTCGGCTGCTGTTCGCGGCGTTCGAGGCCGAGTTGCACGAGCTGGTCGCGGCGCTGGCGGGCCGCTGGGGCAAGGACGAGCTGACGCTCGGGCAGAAGGTCGCGGTCGCCGCGTCCCTGCAGCACCTGGGGCGGCCGTTCCGCGGCGTGCTCGACCCCGGTCGGCCGAGGGAAGGCCGACCCGACCTGACGCCGCTGCACTTCGCCCTGCGCGCGCTGCAGGCGAACGGCAACGTGGTCCCGCTCCTCCCCGGCGAGGCGGAGACCTTCCTCGCGTTCGCCGCGATGGTGCGCCGCCTCGGCAACCACCCGCTGGCCCACCGGGTGGTGTCCCTTGTGTCCCGGGCGCAGCCCGACCACGTCGGTAGCCTGCGCCTGATGCGCGAGGTGCTCCTGGACATGAACCGGCGCGCCGAGGCCGACGCGCTCGAGGCCCGCATCGCCGCCGCCTACCGGACGCGGGCGGACGCCCTGGCCGACGCGGAGCGCCGCCGCGGCGAGGGCCGGCTGCTCGCCCGCGCGCGGATCGCCCTCGGGCTCCGGGACTACCAGGGCGCGCTGCTCTTCGCGGCGCAGCTCGCCCAGGCCGCCCCGCGCTCGTCCGAGGCGTGGGCGATCGGGGCCGAGTCGGCGCGCCGGCTCGGCATCACCCCCCGAACGCGACCCGGCGCGGGTGGCGGCCCCGGCCCGCCCCCTCGGGCCGCCAAGCGGCGGAGGTCGGAGTTGGAGCTCGAGAAGGTGAAGAGACTGACGGAGTTCCGCGCTTTCCTGGCGGCCCGCGGGCAGACGTTCGCGCCCAAGCTGATGGCGGAGGAGGCGCGACACTACTACTATGTCTGCCTGGAAGGCCAGCGCGTCGGGTTCCTCGAGATGCGCCACACGCCGGGCACGCCGGAGGCGGTGGTCACGGGGTATCTGGTCGATCCGGACTGCGAGGAGCGCGTCGACCGCAGGCGGCTGCTGGACCTCGCGGCCGAGCGCGCGCGCCGCCTAGGAGCGCAGACGATGGTCGTCGAGATGCGCGGCGAGGTCGGGGACCTCGTCGACGCCGGGTGGAAGGTGGTGCAGGTCTCGAGCCAGCTCGCCCGGCGGCTCTGACGGAGGCGTGCCCCGCGCGCCGCGACCTCGGCTCAGGAGCGGCACGGCTCGACGCCACCGCCCGGGGCCGCGACCTGGCCGGCGGTGACCGCGGCGGCAGGATCCCGAGGCCCTGGCAACGTCAAGCGCAGGATGCGCATCGCCACGGCGGCTTGCATCGTGGCCCACTTCTCGATGCGCTCGCCTTCGCGCAGTTGCGTTTCTTCGACGCGGCACGCGCCGGTCTTCCAGACGCACAGTCCGCGCGCGTTCTTGGCCCGCGCCCCGACGGCACCCAGCCCCTTCGCGCCGGTAGCGTCCGTCAGGTTGAGGCTGCTGCCGTCCACGGGCACGAACACGAACGGCTCGCCGAAGCAGGCCCGCGCCGTGGCGCGGTGGATCGTCTCGGCCACGGCGGCGGGGTCTACGTCGTCGTTCTCGAGCAGCCGGAACGCGGCCTCGCGGGCGGCCGGCTCGGTGAACACCTCGGTCACCTTACCGCCGGGTCGCGCGGCCATCTGCGCCCCCATCCTGACCAGCCGCTGGGTGCGGCGCTGGTCCCCCAAGTCGGCGTCGCCGAACATCATCCGTGCCCAGCCTGTGCATGGTCGTGCGCTCTCCATGGAGAGCTTCGACCATGTCCACCGATCGCAGTCAAGAATTGTGATGAGTGGTCAGGTCGGGAAGAGCTATTCGCGCTGTGGCCAAGGGATGAAGAGTCATGGGGTAACTGTTCGCGCAGTGACTTTCTCACCCCAAGAATCAGCCTCTCCGAGGGGGTTGAGTGCCATAGGTGCCTGGTCAATTCCGGCAACTTGTAAGCG
>JACRCY010000180.1 GCA_016218785.1 Deltaproteobacteria bacterium | reverse complement strand
GCCCTGATCGTCGGATTGGTGCTGCTGGCGCTGGTGCGACGGGGACGAGCCCGCCTGGTCGCTGGCCCCCAAGGCCGCTGAGCGGTCAGTCACTGATCGCCTGCACGGCTGCTCGACGGGATAGCCGCTGGCTCCCGCCGCCAACCTGTTGACTTCCCTCAAGACGCCCCGGTAAGATGCGACGCCTCGGCGGCGCGAACTCCGACGAGGAGCGACGAGGGCAGCGACGGCGCACCGTCGCGGTCCGCCCTTCCCCCGCCAAAGGAGCCTCCGATGCGGGTCATCAAGCACATCGACGAGAAGGTCATCGCCAAGACCGTAAAGCGCTGCCGCGAACGCGGCGTCGTCATCCCCACCTTCGCCGAGCAGCGGGACCCGAGCCGCGTCCCGGCAGTCGTCAAGCAGCGCCTCAAGCAGGTGGGCATGCAGGACGTGAACCCGCTCAACCTGTTCCGCATCACCTGGAAGAACGAGCCCAAGGAGAAGGGGGGGCTGTTCAACCGCGGCAACTGGATCGAGTTCCCGTCCGCGCTGACGGGCGTGCCCGCCCGCATCGTCGGCCTCGTGGGCAAGTATTTTCCGATCGGCGCCCACAAGGTCGGCGCCGCGTTCGGGTGCCTCGTGCCCCGTCTCGTCGCGGGCGAGTTCGACGTCGAGCAGCACAAGGCCGCCTGGCCCTCCACCGGCAACTACTGCCGCGGCGGCGCGTTCGACAGCGCGCTCCTGGGCATCAAGGCCATCGCCATCCTGCCCGAGGGGATGTCGAAGGAGCGCTTCGAGTGGCTCCGCGCGATCGGCACCGACGAGATCATCGCCACACCCGGCACCGAGTCGAACGTCAAGGAGATCTACGACAAGTGCTGGGAGCTCAAGAAGACGCGCGGCGGCAAGGTCGCCATCTTCAACCAGTTCGAGGAGTTCGGCAACTCCATCTGGCACTACACCATGACCGGCGGGATCGTCGAGGAGGTCTTCGAGCAGATCCGCGAGCCCTCGAGCCGCCTCGCGGCCTACATCTCGGCGACCGGCTCGGCCGGCACCATCGCCGCCGGTGACTACCTGCGGACGAAGTTCCCGCACCTCAAGGTCGTGGCCACCGAGGCGCTGCAGTGCCCGACGCTCCTGCTCAACGGCTGGGGCGCCCACCGCATCGAGGGGATCGGCGACAAGCACGTGCCGTGGGTCCACAACGTGCGCAACACCGACATGGTGGCGGCCATCGACGACGAGCAGTGCATGAGCCTGCTCCGGCTCTTCAACGAGAAGGAGGGGGCCGCGTACCTCGCCCGGCAGGGGCTCAAGGCCGAGTTGGTCAAGCAGCTCCCCATCGTCGGCATCTCGGGCATCTGCAACGTCATCGCCGCCATCAAGGTGGCGAAGCACTACGAGCTCGACGGCCGCGACGTGATCTTCGCGCCGCTGACCGACTCGATGGCGCTGTACGGCTCGCGCATCCAGGAGCTGCGCGACGAGTGCGGCCCCTACTCCGCGGACCTCGCGGCGCGCCACTACGGCCGCTACCTCGAGGGGACCGGCACCGACGGCCTGCGCGAGCTGGGCTACTGGGACCGCAAGGCCCTGCACAACCTGAAGTACTTCACCTGGGTCGAGCAGCAGGGGAAGACCTCGGAGGAGCTGAGCCAGCTCTGGGATCCCGACTTCTGGACGGAGACCTTCGCCCAGGTGCCCGAGTGGGACAAGCTCATCACCCAGTTCAACGAGCGCACGGGCGTGCTCAAGTCCCTCACCTAGCCCGAGCGTGACGCGTGGGCACCCGACGGGCTCTGCCCGGCGGGTGCCAGCGCGGGAGGGAATGGGAACCCTGTGAGGGTTCCCATCTACAATAGGAGCCCTTCATGACGAAGCCAGAGAGCAAGCTCGCCATCCTCGCGGTCGGTGGCAACAGCCTCATCCTCGACGAGAAGCACAAGACCGTACAGGACCAGTACGACGCCGCGGAGCAGACCTGCGTGCACATCGCGGGCCTCATCAAGCGCGGCTACCGCATGGTGGTGACGCACGGCAACGGCCCGCAGGTGGGCTTCATCCTGCGGCGCAGCGAGCTCTCGCGCCACGAGCTGCACGAGGTGCCGCTCGATTCGTGCGGGGCCGACTCGCAGGGCGCCATCGGCTACCAGATCCAGCGCGCCATGCACAACGTGACGCGCGACTGGCCGAGCCCCCCCATGGTCGCCACCGTCGTGACCCAGGTGCTCGTCGACAAGAACGACCCGTCGTTCCAGAAGCCGTCGAAGCCCATCGGCTCCTTCATGAAGGAGGACGACGCCAAGTCCCACCGCGCGAAGGACGGCTGGGCGGTGGTCGAGGACGCCGGGCGTGGCTGGCGCCGCGTGGTCGGCTCGCCCAGGCCCAAGCAGATCCTGGAGCTCGTGGCCATCAAGCGGCTGCTCGAGGCCGGGATCGTGGTGGTGGCGGTGGGGGGCGGCGGCATCCCGGTGGTGCTCAAGGACGACGGCACCCTGATCGGCGCCGACGCGGTCATCGACAAGGACCTGGCCACGAGCCTGCTGGCCGCCGAGCTGAAGGCGGACCTCCTCATCATCTCGACCGCGGTGGAGAAGGTCTGCCTCAACTACAAGAAGCCGAGCCAGCAGGACCTCGACACGATCACGCTCGCCGAGGCCAGGAAACGCCTGGCCGAGGGGCACTTTGCGCCCGGCAGCATGAAGCCGAAGATCGAGGCGGTCATCGAGTTCCTCGAGCACGGCGGCGCGGAGGCCATCATCACCGACCCGCCGCACCTGGTCGACGCGGTGGAAGGGCGCACCGGCACGCGGATCGTGGCATGACGGTCCGGGCGGGCAACGCCACGGGCCTGCGCTGCGTCAAGTGCGGCACCCGGGCGCCGATCACCGACGACCGCTACGTCTGCGACGCCTGCGGCGGCAACCTCCTCGTCGAATACGACTTCAAAGCGCTGCGCCGCACCGTGACCCGCGAGTCGCTCGCGAAGAACGAGGACCGCACCATCTGGCGCTACCTGCCGCTCCTGCCGGTCGCGGCGCGGCTGCCGGGCCCGCCGGTGGGCTGGGCGCCGCTCGTCGACGCGCCCAAGCTGGCCACGTCCTTGGGCCTGCGCTCGGTGCTGCTCAAGGACGACGGCAAGAACCCGAGCGCGTCGTTCAAGGACCGAGCCAGCGCCGTGGCCATCCAGCGCGCGCGCGAGCTGGGGCACAAGCTCGTCACCGGCGCCTCCACCGGCAACGCCGCCTCGGCCACGGCGGTCCTGTCGGCGGCCGTGGGGATGCGCTCGCGCATCTTCGTCCCGAAAGCAGCGCCGCGCGCCAAGATCGCCCAGCTCCTGACCTTCGGCGCCGAGGTGCTCGCCGTCGACGGGACCTACGACCAGGCCTTCGACCTGTGCCTCGAGGCGACGCGCCGCTTCGGCTGGTACAACCGCAACACCGGCTACAACCCCTACACCCGCGAGGGAAAGAAGACCGTCTCCTTCGAGCTCTGCGAGCAGCTCGGCTGGCGCGCGCCGGATCTGGTCGTGGTGCCGGTGGGCGACGGCAACATCATCTCGGGCGTGTGGAAGGGGTTCCAGGAGCTCCTGCGCCTCGGCCTCATCGAGCGCGCCCCGTGGCTCCTGGCGGCGCAGGCCGAGGGGAGCGCGGCCATCGTCACGGCCGTGAACGGCGACGGCGTCATCCGCCCGTGCCCTGGCGACACCGTGGCCGACTCCATCTCGGTGAGCCTGCCGCGCGACGGCGACGCCGCGGTGCAGGCGATCCGCGCCGCCGACGGGTTCGGCGTCACGGTCAGCGACGACGCCATCCTCGCCGCCATCCCCGAGGTCGCGCGCGCGGCGGGCGTCTTCGCCGAGCCCGCCGCCGCCGCCGCCTACGCCGGTCTCAAGGAGGCCGTGCGCCGCAAGCTCGTCGATCCGTCCTGGCAGGTGGTCGTCCTCCTGACGGGGAACGGCCTCAAGGACGTGGGCGCCGCCATGAAGGTGGCCGGCGAGCCGCGCACCATCCCTGCCGATCCGTCGGTTCTCGCAACCCTGTTCCCCAACCCGTGAGGAGATGAGCCATGAGGAGCTTCGCCGGACGTGACATTCTCTCGCTGAAGGACTTCGAGCGCGACGAGTACTACCGCGTCTTCGAAGCGTGCGACGAGCTGGCGCCCATCGCCAAGACCCGCCGCAACGTCGACATGTGCAAGGACAAGACGCTGGTGTGCGCCTTCTACCAGCCGTCCACGCGCACGCGCCTCGCCACCGAGGCCGCCATGCACCGCCTGGGTGGCCACGTGACCGGCTTCGCCGATCCCAAGATGACGCGGGCGGGCGACTTCTACCAGGAGTCGATCAAGGACACCGTGCACATGCTGGAGTACTACGGCGACGTCATCGCCATGCGGCACTTCCAGCAGGGCGCGCCCGCCGAGGCCGCCAGCTTCTCCTCGGTGCCGGTGATCAACTGCGGCGACGGCTGGGGCGAGCACCCGACCCAGATCCTCACCGACCTCTACACGCTCAGGAACGAGCTCGGGCGCCTCGACGGCATCCGCATGATGTGCGTCGGCGACATGCGCATGCGCACCATGCACTCCATCGGCTACGCGTCGACCCAGTTCGACATCACCCTCGACCTCGTCTTCCCGCCCGACATGGGGCCGACCAAGGAGTGGGAGGAGTTCATCACCAGGAAGGGCGGCCGCATCAACAAGTGGAAGTCGGTCAAGGAGTGCATCGACAAGTCTGACTGCTGCATCATCGAGCCGGTGGTCCAGGCCGACTACACCAAGGCGCGGCAGGACTCCGACGCCAAGAAGGGCCTCACCCCGGCCGAGTACAAGGTCACCCGGGAGCTGCTCGCCAAGAAGGCGAAGAGCGGCTACGTCGTGCTGCACTCGCTGCCGCGCATGGACGAGCTGCCGATGGACGTCGACGACACGCGCCACGCCCGCTACTGGATCGAGGCGTTCAACGGCGTCGTGTGCCGCATGGCGCTCCTCGCGCTCGTGCTCGGCAAGCTGGAGTAGGCCGCCCCGCGGCCCCAGCACCGCGACCCTCCGGCCACTGGCCATGGACCGCCACGATCACCTGTTCGTCGGCCTCGCCGCGCTCCTCCGGGGCCTCCTCACCCCGGAGGAGTTCGACGAGGCTCGCGGCGGCCTCCTCGTCTGACCCCCGATTCGCGGAGACCACAGCCATGGCGGGCAAGCGACTCAAGGTTCTCATCGTGGACGACAGCGAGCTGTGCCGCGAGCTGACGCGGGCCGTGCTCGAGGAACGCGGCTACGAGGTCGTCACCCTCGACGGGCCATTCGGCTTCAGCCGCGTCCTCAACCAGGAGAAGCCCGACGTCGCGCTGGTGGACATTCGGATGCCGGCACTCGAGGGGGACAAGCTCGTCGAGATCGTGAGCCGGCACGAGCTGCACCGGTGCCCGATCGTGCTCTTCTCCGATCGCTCCGAAGACGAGCTGGCCCGGCTCGCACGGCTCTGCGGGGCCGCCGGCTTCGTGCACAAGAGCGGGGACGGGGAGATGCTCGTTCACGCCATCGAGCGATCGCTGCGGGGCCCGGGTGCGGGTGCGGGTGCGGGTTCTCGGCCAATGACCCGAGGCGCCACCAATGCCGACGTGCGCGACCGCTTCCTGCCACGCTTCCTCGACATCGCGCGCCAGCGCCAGCGCCGGGCCGGCGTCCTGCTGGCGCGAAGGCGGGGTGGCCCGGCTGCGGCCGAGTTGCACGCCCTGGCCGGGGAGGCAGCGATGCTAGACCTCGGCGAGATCGCGGACGCCGCCCGGGCCGCCAAGGCCGCGGCGCGGCGCGGCGATCTCGAGGGCTGCCTGCGTGATCTCCACTCCCTCGCCCAGCAGGTCGAGGAACTCGACGTGCCCTAGCGCTCGCCGGCGGCGCCGGGGCGGAAAGACGGCGCCGCTCACAGCCCCAGCCCGGTGCGCCGGGCGCGGATGACCTCCAGGAGTCGGTCGACGGCCAGATGCGGGTTCAGCTCGAAGATGAAGTGGCCGCCGACCAGCTCGGCGGTCTTCTGCGTCAGCGTCGACACCACGTCCGGAGCTCCGAAGACGGGCGGGATGATTCCGAGATGAACCGGCAGGCCTAGGGCCATGGCCCAGGTGCCAATCGCCACCGCCTTCTCCGCCATGAGCTCGGGGGCGGACGCAACGACCGGAAGCCGGTCGAGGTCCACGTTGAGCCTCGCCGCCACCGCGACCGCCACGTCGACCGCCCGGGAGTTGTCCACGCAGGACCCCAGGTGGAGCACGGGCGGCAGCGCCCCCTCGAGCCCCGCCGCCTCCCCGATGGCCCGTAGCACCGGCTTCAGGCGGGCGCCGGCGTGCTCCTCGGTCGCCTCCGGGGCCATGAGCCCGGCCTTCGCCAGCGCTCCGGCGCTGCATCCGGTCGCCAGCACGAGCACGTTCTCACCCAGCAGGCCCCGGGCGACCTTGAGGATGTTGTCGTCCTGGCGAACCAGGGCGTTGTTGCAGCCGCACAGGAGCGCGAGGCCCTGGATGTCGCCCTGGGCGATGGCGGCGATCAGCGGCTGGAGCGGGTCCTGCGGGTTCACCTTCCCCAGCGCGGCGAGGATCGCCTCCACGCCGAAGCCGACCAGGCAGCGATGCGCGCCGGTGGGGATCGAGACCTTCCCCGGATCGCGCCGGGTGAAGGCGGCCAGCGCCTCGCCGAGGATCCGGCGGGCCCCGGGGAGCGGATCCCGGACATCGAGCTCGAGGTGGACCACCGCGGGGCTGTCGGGGAGCCGCCCCATGGGCAGCGTCGTCACGACTCTCGTGTGGAAGCACTCGGCCACCGAGGACAGGCCCGGCTGGATGCACTGGTAGTCGACGACCATGGCGTCCAGGGCTCCGGTCATGATGGCCAGCTCCTGCGACGCGAAGTTCGCCGCCAGCGGAATGCCGTGACGCATCAGGACCTCGTGACCGGTGCAGCAGACCCCGACGACGTTGATGCCCCGCGGAGCACCCGCGCGCACCGCCTCCTCGTTCATCTCGCGCGCCACCCGGCACACCGCCTCGCTGACGAGCGGATTGTGCCCGTGCACCGCCACGTTCACCGCGTCGGCCTCGATCACGGCCAGGTTGGCCGTGGTCAGGCGGGGGCTCGGGACGCCGAAGATCACGTCCGAGATGTCGGTCGCGATGCGCATCCCCGCGTAGTCGGCGAGGGAGCAGCGGATCCCGGCCATCAGGAGCGAGGTCGGGTTGGTATCGACACCGGTGTTGGTCCGGTGCATGAGATCGACGATCGGACTGCACAGGTCGGCGGGGAGGAGGCCCGCCGAGGCGAGGCGCGAGAGCCGGAGCGGTGTCAGGGTCGCCTGGAGCCATGCGGCCGGCCGGCCGTCGTGCATCGTGAAGAACTCCCGCTCGATCTGGCCGGCGACGGCCGCCGCCAGCCCGCGCGCGGACGCCCCCTCGGCACCGACACCGAGCCGCTCAGCGATCCGCCGCAGCTTGCCCTCGTCGGCGACACGGTAGCTCGACGTCTCGTGCTCCCCGATGTCGCGCAGCGCGTCCACGATGTGGCGGGCGTGCTCGACGTGCGCCGCGGTGCCGCCGGCGATCATGCGCGCCAGGTTGCGCACCACCATGGTATCGGCGGACGCGCCGCAGATGCCCGCCTTGGCCCCCGTGCCGAACGGGTCGATGCGGCACGGGCCCTGCAGGCAGACGCGGCAGCAGATGCCGAGCTCGCCGAACGCGCACTGCGGCTGCATCGCCTGGGCCCGGTCCCAGATCGTCGGCACCCGCCGCACCTTCGCGACCGCGAGCATGAACTGCGCCGTGGGATCGACCGTGCGCAGCTCGATGTCCGTCTTCGACGTCCGCTCGAGCTGCAGCACGATCCAGTGGGAGAGCACCTGCTCCTCGGCCCGGGCCAGGGGCGCGAAGGTGACCCCACAACGGAAGCGGCCACGGCCGCCCACGGAGATGGCGCGCGCGTTGCCGACCGTGGCCTCGATGCGGAACTCGCCGCCGGACGACTCGGGTAGCGCGAAGCTCACCCGGAGCGCCGAGCGGGGAGCCAGAAACGTGTCACAGACGATCCCCATCCCCTCGGTGTCCAGGTCGAGGATGCGGGCCTTCTCGGGCCCGGCCCCCGCCACCGGCGCCGGCGACCACATGACCATCAGGGTGCACGGGATGTCCACGCTGACCCGGATCTTCTTGCGCAGGTCGACCAGCTCGACCTCGGGGGCGTCCTCGACCTCGAAGGCGCCCTCGCCGGCCTCGTCGCACGCCACGACCGTCGCGGCGTAGCGGTAGCAGACGTCCCCGACGAGGAAGACGATCTGCACCGGCTCGTGGACCTGGAGCGAGACCCGGTCCTTGAAGCGCCGGGGCAGCGCGAAGCGAATGCTGGTGTCCCCGACCTCCAGCACCCTGGTCTGGTAGACACCTTCGAACTCGCCCGCGCCCACCGTCACCTGCGCCGCGACCCCCACATCGATCGAGTGCTTCAGCTCCACCATCGACCGCGGGCCCTGCATCTTCACCCTCCTGCCTCAGGCCACCATCCGCAGCGTGGCGTGCCGGCTCTTGGACGCGCGGGGCCGCGCTTCCGGCACGGCTGGCGACGGCGGGGAACTCCGGACCCGCGGGGGAGGCGCGCGTCGCGCCCGACGCGAGACCGTTCCCGGCGCGCGGCCACCCTCACTTGACCACCAGAGCGCCGCTAGTGGCCTCCAGGGTGAAGACCCCGGTCGGGCAGGCCGACACGCACACGGGGGCGCCGAGCTCCACGCACTGATCGCACACCAGGACGATCTTCTTGTCCTTCTCCACCATGATGGCGCCGAAGGGGCAGCCGGAGACACAGGGCATCAGCTCGCACCCCAGGCACCGCACGTGGTCGATGATCGTGAGGCGGGTGACCGGATCCTTGGTGAGCGCACCGAGCGCGCACGAGGCGACGCAGGCGGGCTTCTCGCAGTGCCGGCACAGCGCCACCATGGCCTTCGCGGTCCGGGTCTGCTTCACCCTGATCCGGGGGAGCGCCCGCGGATCCTCGGCCAACGCCCCCAGCAGGTTCTTGGCGGCGGAGTGCGCCACGGCGCAGTAGATCTCGCAGGTCTTGCACGAGAGGCAATGCTTGGTCTCCAGGAAGATCGACTTCATCGCCCGCGTCCCGGGGGGCGCTCAGGGGAACACGATGCGCACACGGTTGGGCGGAACGATGGAGACCTCGAGGTCCTGTCCGTAGTACTTGCCCACGCCGCGTGCCAACCCGGCGAGGAGCGGCAGCAGGTTGCGATGGGACTTGTAGATCATGTGCAGCGTCTTCGGGTCCGTCCACTCGTAGTCGAAGTGCGGCGGACGGGCATTGGCCATGGTGCTGGTGACGGTGGTGTGGAGCTGATCCATCGCCAGCAGGAAGTCGCGCGCGCTCTTCGCTTTTTCCAGGAACGACTTGTACACCTTGGGGGCGTAGACGGTCATCCAGTACTCCCCGAAGGCGTCGGCGGCCTGCTGCAGCGACAGGCCGAGCACCTTGCAGGTCGACTGGATGAGCCGCAGGGCCTCGTCGTCATCCACGTCCTGGAGCGGGATGTACAGCTTGAACGGGGGCAGCCCGGTCTCGCGGAGGATCTCCTTCCACTTGTCGCCGCCGAACCTGGACGTGACCAGCTCGTCGAGACACCTGATGATGGTCCCCTTCATGGTGCACCTCAACCTCCCGGTGGCCAAGCTTCCGGTCCGCCTCCTGAGCCGCTGGCGCGCCTGTCGAGCGTGGGACGACGACGGTCGTCCGGACGCGGCCAGCTTGAACGACCGACGCCATGGCCGCATGATAGGCGACGGGGGGCCGCGAGGCAAGCAAGAGCGCCGTGTCATGAGCGCCGTGTCAAGCAGGAGCACTGCCCGCACGCGGCCTACCGCCCCGCCCGGCCTCCCTCGGTTGCCGTCCCGATGCGGCGACCCCACGGCGGCCGCCACCGACCTGGGCGAGAGGCCTCCGGGCGCCCCGGGTTCGCCCACCGTGCGCCCCCGGAAGACCGTTGACCCGCTCCGCCCCTGGGCTAAGATACTGAGGCGCGCGGCGCCGAACCTCTGGGAGCCGCCACGTGGGGCGCGGCTCCCCCTGCCCCAGGGAAGCCCCACAAGCCCGCCGCCCCTGAGAGGCTGGACGTGAGCCCCTGTCGCGACCGACTGCGCATCCTGGTGCTCGACGACAGTCCCCTGGCCCTCGACATGGCCACCCACGCTCTCCGCGCGGCCGGCTTCGAGGTCCGCGGAGTGTCATCGGTCGCGGAGTTCGACCTCCTCTTGTCCGAGTACAACCCCGACCTCATTCTCACCGACGTCCAGATGCCGGAGCTGAGCGGCGACCAGATCTGCCGGGTGCTCAAGCAGTTCCTCCAGACCAAGGCGATCCCCGTCGTCCTCTTCTCCACCCTCGATGAGACGGAGCTCGCCGTGCTGGCGCGCCGGTCGGGAGCCGACGGCTACGTCTCCAAGCGCGGGGGCCCGGAGCAGATCGTCGAGCGAATAAGGAAGCTCACCGAGGAGATCCTGTTCTGACCGGCCGAGCGAGCGCGGCCGGCGCGGAGGGCGGGCGCTCCGTCAGGGCGCCCCGCCGGGCCCGCCCCGGGCGACCACCTGCTCGAGGCTCTCGCCGAGGGTCCGTAGGCTCCGCTGGCAGGCGGCGAGATCACCGCGGCGCGCTCCGATCTCGCCGCCGCGGGCCGAGTCCGCGAACTCCTCGAGGCCGAGCATGGCGGCCTCACCGCCGAGTGCGTGGAGCTCGCCCGCCAGGGCGTTGTCGTCCCGCCGTGCGAGCAGCAGGGCGGCGCGCTCCAGACGCGCGCGCGCCGTGTCGATGAATCGCGGCATGAACACCGCTCGCAGGTCGTCCTTCATGGCTGCCGTGGTCCTTGGCCCAGGATGGCGCACACTCGCTCGACGAGGGCGTCGAGACCGGCGCGCTTGGAGATGAACCCATCCACCCCGGCCTCGCGGGCGCGCTGGGCCAGCTCCGTGTCGCCGAGACTCGAGACGAGCAGGATCGGCACCTGCATGCCCTTCACGGCCCGGAGCACCATGCCGACGTCGTCACCGAACGCCTCGGGCATCTGGACGTCGAGCAGGACGAGGTCCGGCTTGCTGCGGGCCAGGTGGCCCTCCAGGGCCGCCAGGTCGACGGCCGTCAGCACCCCGAACCCGGCCGCCTCCAGCACGGTCTTCGCCATGTCGAGGGTCAGCGCGCTGTCGTCCAGCAGGAGAACCTGCTTGCGCCCGGTGGTCGTCATGGCGCACCTCCTTCGACGGTGAGGCGTTCCAGCGTGGCGAACAGGTCGCGCAGCACCAGGGGCTTGGGGAGGAAGAGATCCGCGCCGGCCGCGAGCGAGGCGTCGCGGGCCTCGGGCCCACCGACGCTGATGGCGACGACGGGGATGCCGGCGAAACGGGGCTCGCGTCGCATGCGGGCGATCAGCTCACCGCCGCCCAGCACCGGGAGGTAGTAATCGATGATCGCGAGATCGTACGAGCCGGAGAGCAACCTGCTCCACGCCTGCGCGCCATCGTTCGCGAGGTCCACGGTGACGCTGCTCGAGTGCTGGCGGAAGTACTTGCGCACCCCGTAGGCGAACATGTCGCAGATCATCTGGTTGTCGTCGACCAGGAGCACGCGGTAGCCGACGGGACGCGCGTCGACGGCCGGCCCAGCCCGCCCGAGTCGCGCGAGCAGAGCCTGCAGCTGCGTCCGCTCGTGCTCCGACGGGAACGTGAACTCGATGGTGGCGCCGCCCGGATCGCCGGGGCCGGACGAGGCGTGATGGGCGGTGACCACTGCCGCGAGCGCGACCGGCTCCACCAGCCGCGGAAACGAGAGACGCACCGACACCGGCGAGCCGACGGGCGGAGGATCGTCGAGCGGGACGAAGGTCGAGGCGGCGTCCAGGCCGAGCGTGTGCGTGACGGTGGTCCTCCCGCCGTGGCCCACCTCGGCGCGGAGCAGCACCCGGTGCCCGGTTCCGGTGGCTACCACGGGCCCCCCAGGAACTGCTCGACCTGTCGCACCAGCTCGCCCTCCTTGCCGCTCTTGCGGATGAACCCCGCGGCGCCCCAGGAGCGCACCAGCCCCTGCAGCTCACCCTCTGACCGATCCGAGAATAGCACGATCACGCACCGGTGGGGCTCCGCGCCGCGCGCGATCTCCACCAACTGGCGACCATCGAGCCCCGGCATCGAGACGTCGACCAGGGCGAGGTCCGGCTCGGACTGACGGAGGGCGTCGGCGAAGCCTCCCGGCCCGTCGAGGCCGGTCACGTCGTAGCCGTGCTCCTCCAGCTCCATCTGGGCCATCTCGCGGCAGATGTCGCTGTCATCGAGGATCAGGATCCGGCGGCGTGGCTGCTGCATTGCGGGACCTCCTCGCTTCAGGCCGTCGCGTGGCTCCGCCCGAGGCGCTGGCGCGCCAGGCTCACGATCTCCGGCTTCCAGGTCTCCAGGTCCGCGGCCATCGCGCCCGCGCCGTCGAGGACGAGGGGACTCTCGCAGCACTCGACGACCCGGCGATACTCCCGGCGCGCCTCCTCGAACTGCCCGAGCATCTCATAGCTCGAGGCCAGGTAGAACGCCGCTGGCCACAGGTCGCCGTCGAGGAACAGCACTCCCCGCAGCGCGCGCGCCGCTGCCGCAGGGTCGCCGCTCAGGTAGAGGGCGATGCCGGCGAGCAGGTGCGCGGGGATGCATAAGGGGTCGCGCCCGAGGGCCTCCGTGTAGGCCCGGATGGCCTCCGCGAACCTGCCGGCCTTGAAATGCGCGTCGGCCGCCGCCAGCTGCTCCACATCCCCGGCGGGTGGTGCGGGCGGGGACGGCACGGGCCGCGGGACCCCCGGCGGGACGGTCGCGGGCCACGGGGTCGCAGCCACTCGAGGGGCAGCGGGCGCCGCCCGCCGCAAGGCGAACCTCCGCCCGAGATGGGTCAGGCACAGCCCCGGGGGCGGGGCGTGAACTACCTCGCTGGAACCGAGGAACAGCCACCCGCCCGGGACCAACGCCTGCCCGAGCCGCTGGATCGTGGCGCGGGCTTCCGCCTGCCGGAAGTAGATGAGCACGTTGCGGCAGACGATGAGGTGCCAGCCGGATCCGACCTCCGGCGACGGCGGCGGATCCATGAGGTTGTGCTGGAGACACCGCACCTGGCTCCGCACCGAGGCCGGCACCTCGACGCGCCCGTCGCTTCCGCGGCCGAGCAGCCCCTGCAGCTCCGGTGGGAGCTGCGACACGGCCCAGGCGCTGTAGCGCGCGACGCGCGCATGTTCGAGGACCTCGGAGTCGATGTCGCTCGCCAGCACCCGCACCGGCTGCCGCGTCGCGTGGGCCAGCATGGCGACCGTGTAGGCATCTTCACCCGTGGCACAGCCCGGCACCCATACGTTGAGCGGTCCTCCTCCCGGCGCGCCGTCGTGCATGAGCTGGGCGATCACCTGCATCTGCTCCGGGTCACGGTAGAACCAGCTGTGGTTCACGGTGACGGCGTTGATGAGCCGAGCGGCCTCGGGGTGTTGGGGACCGGTCAGCTGGCCGGCGTACGCCTCGACCGAGGGCAGGCCCAGCGCACGGACCCGGCCCGCGAGAAACCGCTCCAGCGCCTTGATCTGCCCGCCGCGCGCGAAGTCGAGGCCCGTCCACTCGGCCAGACGGTTCGCCAGCTCCGCGCTGCGCATCAGGGGACCCGCTCTCCGTCGCCCGTCGGCACCGGCGTGGCGAGCGCCCGCACGAGCTCGGCAGCGATCTCGTCCACTCCGAGGACCTTGACGGCCGCCCCGACCTCCGCCGCGGCCCGCGGCATGCCGTACACGGCAGCGGTGCGCTGGTCCTGGGCGATGGTGAGCCCGCCACTCTGCCGCAGCTCGGCGAGCCCGGCTGCGCCGTCGTCACCGATCCCGCTGAGCACGACCCCCACCGCCGCCGGCCCGAAGACCTGCGCCAGCGAGCGGAAGAGGAGCGTGGCGGCTGGCCGCTGTCCGCCCACGGCGGGCTCGGCGCTCGCACGGAACCTGCCCTCGGGGGACGCGACGAGGTGGCGGTCGTCGGCTGCGACGAGCACCGTCCCGGGCTGCGGCTCGGCCTCGTCGCGGACCACCCGCACGACGAGGCGCGTGCTGTGCCGCACGAACTGCGCGAACGCGTCCACGAAGCCCGGGGGCAGGTGCTGCACCAGCGCAATGCACCCGGGGAACTCGGGGGAGAGGCCGCCGAGGATGCGGGCCACCGCGGCCGGGCCACCCGCCGAGGCCGCCATGCCGATCACGCGGCGCCGCGTGCGCCCCGGCAGCGCGCCCGACGGCGGTGGGATGACGGCGCCGACCGGCGGAGTGACCGCTCGCGCCAGCGACGCCGAGAGCGTGCCCAGCGGCGGCGTGGCCGCGCGCAAGGCCGGGGGCGTGAGCGTACCGCTCCGGGGCACGCCGACATCCTGCCCCAGAGGCGGGGTCAGCCCGCGTCGGGCGCGCGCTCCCGCCACGTGGCGCACCACCGGCACGCGACCCAGGTGGCGCACATGCTCCCGCAGCGTCACCTCGAGGCCGGCGTCGGCCAGCATCGGCTTCTGGACCACGTCGAGGGCGCCGCGCTGGATCGCATGGAACACGGCCTCGCTCCCCGGCCCCACGTGCTGCCCGGTCACGACCAGGATGGGCGTGGGATGGAACGCCATGATCTGCTCGATCACCTCCAGCCCCGACATCCCCGGGAGCAGCAGATCCATCGTGACGAGGTCGGGCCGCAGACTGGCCACCAGCCCGAGCGCGGTCTCGCCGTCGGCGGACTCGGCCACCACGTCGATGTCGCCGTCGGCCTCCAGCATCCGGCGCAGCAGCGCGCGGGCGAGGGCGGAGTCGTCGACGACCAGGACGCGCAGCCGGCTCATGCCGCGGCCCCGATGAAGCGCCGGATCGTCCGCAGGAGGGTCCGCTCCTGGAACTCGGACTTGATGAGGTAGGCGTTCGCGCCCAGCGCGAGCGCGTGGCGCCGGTCCTCGGCCGCGGCCTGGGTGGTCAACATGATCACGGGCAGGTTCGGCCAGCGGCCACGGATGCGCTC
>JACRCY010000190.1 GCA_016218785.1 Deltaproteobacteria bacterium | reverse complement strand
GGCACCTGACAGGCCTTCACCAGCCGCTGCGTCATCAGTTCGTTCTCGCCCTTGAAGAGGCGCTTCCCGGTGAGCAGCTCCCACATCACGATGGCCAGCGCGAAGACGTCGCTGCGGCCGTCCATCTCCAGGCCGTCGGCCTGCTCCGGTGACATGTAGGGGAACTTGCCCTTCAAGATGCCGGTGGCGGTGTGCTGCGCGCGCCCGGCGGCCTTGGCCACGCCGAAGTCGATGAGCTTCACCGCGCCGTCGAAGCCCACCAGCACGTTCTGCGGCGACACGTCGCGGTGCACCAGGTTCAGCGGCAGGCCCCTGGCGTCCTTCGCCTTGTGCGCGAAGTCCAGGCCCGCGGCGGCGTCGGCCATGATGCGCAGGATGATGCCCAGCGGAATCGTCTGCCCGACGGCCCGCGCGCGCTTGTCGACGCGGCGCACGTCCTCGCCGGCGACGTACTCCATCTCGATGTAGTGGATGCCGTTCTCGACGCCGAACTCGTTGATGCGCGCGATGTTGGGGTGGTCGAGGCGCATGGTGATGCGCGCCTCGTCCATGAACATGGTGAAGAACTCCTCGTCCTCGACGAGGTGCGGAAGGATGCGCTTGATGACGACGAGCTTCTCGAAGCCCTCGGCGCCCTTGCGCGCGAGCAGCACCTGCCCCATGCCGCCCGCGGCGATCTTCCGCAACAGCTCGTACCGCCCGAAGGGGATGCCCATGGACTCTTCGACGCGAGACTACCGCGATCTGCTCCCTCACCGTCAGGACTTGAGCTTGTACCCCAACCGGAGCAGCCGCCACGCCCAGGCGGTGGCGCCCGCCGCCAGCGCCAGCAACAGGACGAACACCAGCCCCGAGCGGCTGAGGGCCGCGGGCACGCGGTCAACTCCCCAGCGCAGCAGCATCGCGTAGGTGGTGACGTTTACCCCGCCCTCGACCACCGATTCCTCCTCGCCACAGAAGACGCCCGCGGGCCGTCGGCCACATGGCCGGGCGTCGACCGCTTGATAGTCGAGAGGCCGCGCCGGTAGAAGGGCGCGCCTTGCAGCTTCGCGACTACCAACAGGCGTGCCTCGACGCGATCCTGCTGAGCTACCGCCGGGGACGGCGGCGGGTGCTCGTCTCGCTGCCCACTGGCACCGGCAAGACGGTCGTCTTCTCGCGCTTCCCGGGCTTCTTCGGCATGAAGCGGCGGCTGCTCGTCCTGGCGCATCGCGAGGAGTTGCTCGAGCAGGCGGCGGCCAAGTTCCGCGCTGCGGACCCGTCGGCTTCGGTCGCCATCGAGCAGGCCGCCCGGCGCTCGGCGGGCGAGCGGGTCGTGGTGGCGTCTGTGCCGAGCCTGCGCGGCGCCCGCCTGAAGGCGCTCGACCCTTCCGACTTCTACCTGGTGGTCGTCGACGAGGCGCACCACGCGATCGCGGACAGCTACCGGGCGATCTTCGAACACCTGGGGCTGTTCGATCCCGGCACTCCGCGCCTGCTCGTGGGGTTCACCGCGACCCCTCGCCGTGGCGACGGGCAGTCGCTGGGCGAGGTCTTCGAGGAGATCACGTTCAGCAGGAGCCTGGAGGAGATGATCGGCCTGGGGCACCTCGCGCCGATCGGCGGGTGGCGCGTGTACAGCGAGGTCGACATCGGCGGAGTCAAGGTGAGGCACGGCGACTTCATCGAGTCGCAGCTCGGTCGCGCCGTCAATGTCGCCGTGCGCAACGAGCTGCTGGTGTCGTCGTACGTCAAGCTGGGCGCGGCGCGGAAGTGCCTCGTCTTCTGCGCTGATGTCGCTCACGCGCAGGCGGTCGCGGCGGTGTTCAGCGCCTCGGGCATCGCCGCTGAGGCGGTCTGGGGTGACATGCCGAAGGCCGACCGGGCCGCGGCGCTCGAGCGCTTTCGCAGCGGCGCGGGGCGCGTTCTCACCAACTGCAACCTGCTCACCGAGGGGTTCGACGAGCCGACCGTCGACTGCATCCTGATGGCCAGGCCCACGAAGTCGCTGCTCCTGTACGCGCAGATGGTGGGCCGGGGGACGCGGCTCGCTCCAGGCAAGCAGGATCTGCTGGTCATCGATGTGGTGGACAACGCGCGGCAGCACTCGTTGGCCGGGTTGCACCAGTTGTTCGATCTGCCCGAGGGATTCGAGCTCCGCGGCGCCAGCGCGTTCGCCGCAGCCGAGGAGCTCAGGCGCATCGGTCGCGAGCTGCCGTGGGTCGACTTGAGCCGGGTGACCTCCGCGAGCGACCTGGGGCTCGTCGCCGAGCGCGTCGACCTCTTCCGGCTGGACCCGCCCGTGGAGATTCGGGGCGCCACCTCGTTGTGCTGGTTGCCTGCCGCTGGCGGAGGGTACCGGCTGCCGGTCGGCCCCGGCGAACAGGTGCTGCTGCGACCCAGCCTGGTCACGCCGTGGGAGTTGTTGCGCGTCGACAGGCAGGGTCGCGAGTCGACTGCCTTGCCGGTGCGGGCGCGAGCGCCCGAGCAGGCCATCACGGTCGCCGACCGCATCGTGGGCCAGCGGTTCGCCGAGCGTCTCAAGCTGTTGCGGCGAGACGCGGCCTGGCGCGACAAGCCTGCCACCGAGAAGCAGCTCCACCTGCTGCAGAGGCGCGGGCTGCGCTTCCCCTCGGGGCTCACCCGCGGCCAGGCCGACCGGCTCATCGCCTACGCGCCGGCCCCACGGACCTCACCGCGGGCGCCGAGGTCGAGGTGAACGAGCGAGCACCGCGGAGAGCGCTGGCGGCGGGCAGCTTGTTGTCGATTCCGTTGGCGTAGCTGTAGCTGGCGAAGAGGCCAGGCGCGGCCGGGAGCGGGGCGCGCGGTGGGAGGAGGCTGAGGCTGCGGAGCACCTCTTCCGCGGTGGCGGCGTCGGGAGGTGAGCCCCGTCTATTGCGCCGTCTGTCGTGTTCGTTCGTCCCTCGGCCTGCCGAGCACTCCGCACGGTCTCTCGATCGAGGGATCGCCTGTCGCGCACAGCTCGTCGCGGCGTGCCGCCAACGTCTCGGGCGCGAGTGAAGCTATCTCATAGAGCGCGCGAAGGCCCCAGAGGATCTCCCGCGGGGGCCTCTCGGTGACGACCTTCGGCTGCGGACCCGCAAGCGGGCCGCAGACCTCTCTGATCAGGGCAGGCATCTCCGGCTCGATCAGCGCGGCCCCGTCGAAGTCCGCGAGCACCTCATGCAGCGCGACCAGGCGCAGGCGCCGCAGGGCCGGAGCGTGTAGTCGCCTTCACACTTCCTGAGTGGAAACGCCGTGCACTTGTTCCCGTCTTTGGAAGTGCGGCCCGCGTCCTCGGGCGGCGAACTGCTCAGCGGGCTGCCCAAGAGCGCTCGGCTGCGATAACCAAGCCGACGCCGCACCCACCCTCGCGAACACAAGGCGGTGCAGAGGATGCCTGAGAAGGCGGTTCCGGTCTTCTCTCCTTCACTGCCCGGACGCGCATGGGCCGAAGACGACGATGGGCGGCGGCCTCCTGGTGTGCGGCGTCGTCCTCGTCGAGGGGCGACTCTTCCACGGCGGCCAGACGTGGCCGCAGCCGGCGCAGCACCCGGTGCAGCACGGACTCCACCGCCTCGCCGAAGTGGTGCGCGAAGCGAGCCTCGACCTCGGGCCTGGGGACGCGGCGGCCGAGCTCCGCCTCCCTGGAGGTGACGCCCGCCTCCGTCGTCAGGACTTGAGCTTGTACCCCACCTTGAGCAGCCGCCACGCCCAGGCGGTGGAGCCCGCCGCCAGCGCCAGGAGCAGCACCAGCCCGGTGGGAGAGCCCGCCGGACGGTCGAGCATGCCGCCGCGCAGCCCGTCCACCATGTGCACTATCGGGTTGAACAGGCTCACCGTGCGCAGCGGCTCCGGCAGCGAGGCCACCGAGTAGAAGACGCCGCCCAGGAACGTCAGCGGCAGCATGAGGAACGTGGGGAAGACGTTCACCTGCTCGAACTTCTCCGCCCACAGGCCGGCGAGCAGCCCCAGCACCGAGAAGACGTACGACGACAGCATCAGGAAGAGCACCGTGCGCGCCACGTCCACCGCGTGCAGCCCGGTGAAGGCCAGCGCCACCGCCCAGGTGAGCAGCCCGACGAGGATGCCCCGCGCCATCGCTCCGGCGGTGAAGCCGAGCAAGAGCTCCAGCGGGCCCATGGGCGCCACCAGCAGGTCCACCATCGTGCCCTGAATCTTCATGATGAAGAGCGAGCTCGAGGAGTTGAGGAAGGCGTTGTTGGCGAGCCCCAGGAAGACGAGGCCGGGCACGATGAACTGCAGGTAGGGCACGCCGTCGACCTCGGCCTGCCGCCCGCCCAGCGTGTAGCCGAAGACGACGAAGTACAGGGTGGTCGTGACGAGCGGCTGGAGGATGGTCTGCCCCGGCACGCGGAAGAAGCGGCGAATCTCCTTCCGGAACAGGGTGCGCACGCCGACGACGTTCACCGGGCGCCCCCCGCGGCCTGGGCCTCGCGCTCGGAGGCCAGCACGCGCAAGAGCACGTCCTCCAGGCTCGCCGGCGCCATGGTGACGTCGCCCACCGGCAGGCCCGCGGCGAAGAGGCCGGCCAGCACCTCGGCGGCCTGGGCGGTGCCGCGCCGCTCGTGAAAGGAGAAGCCGCGCCCGTCCGCCGACAGCGTCCCCGCCGTGGCCGGGCCCGCGGGCAGCGCCGCGACGGGCTCGCGGAACTTCACCTCGAGGTGCCGCTCGCCGAGGCGCTGCATCAGCGCGCCCTTCTCCTCGACGACAAGGAGCCGCCCGTGGTCGATGATGCCCACCCGGTCGGCCAGCTCCTCGGCCTCCTCGAGGTAGTGGGTGGTGAGGACGACGGTGGTGCCTTGCGCGCGCAGCCGGCGCACGTAACCCCAAAGGTCGCGCCGCAGCTCCACGTCCACCCCGGCGGTCGGCTCGTCGAGGAACACCAGCCTCGGCCGGTGCACCAGCGCCTTGGCGATGAGCAGCCGCCGCTTCATGCCGCCGGACAGCGCGCGCGTCGGCACGTCGGCCTTCGCCGAGAGGCTCAGCGCCGCCAGCAGCTCGTCGACGCGCGCCGCGTCCTTCGAGCGGCCGAAGTAGCCGAGCTGGATCTCCAGCGTCTCGCGGGCGGTGAAGAAGGGGTCGAAGTTGATCTCCTGCGGCACCAGGCCGACGTCGTAGCGGGGCCGCACCGGGTCCACGTCGAGGTCCACGCCCAGCACGCTGACGCGCCCGCTCGTCTTGCGCACCAGCCCGCAGGCGGCGCCGATGAGCGTCGTCTTCCCGGCGCCGTTGGGGCCGAGCAGCGCGAAGATCTCCCCCGGCGCGATGGCCAGCGACACGCCATCCAGCGCCCGCAGGCCGGGGTACTGCTTCACCACCTGCTCGAGGACCAGGACGGGGGCGGCCACGGCGCGTGGATTCGCACACTTCGGGGGCGGACGCAGCGTTTTGCGCGCAGCCCCTGGCTTGCCGGTGCAGGGCCGTGCCGTGGTATGCGCAGGCTTCGCCACGGAGCCCCGGTCCCGGAGGTCCCATGTCCACGTCGCTGCGCCTGTCCGCCGTCGCCGCCGCCGTCCTCGCCGCCGCGTGCGGAGGGCCCGCCACGAAGAAGTGCGGCGCGAAGCAGTGCACCGCGGAGCAGCGCTGCGACACGGGAACGCTGCTGTGCGTCCAGGACGAGGCGCCGGTGGTGACGCTCGCCGCGGTGGGCGGCGTGGTGACGGGCGCGAGCTTCACCGTCACCGGCACGGCGGTGGACGACGTGGCGGTGAAGAAGGTGGAGTGGACCGCCGACGACGGCGCGACGTGGACCGAGACGACGCCGGACGGGACGGCGCTGTCGGTCGCGGTGCCGCTCGCGGCGCTGGACTCGAGGCCGCTGGCGGTGCGGGTGCGCGCGACGGACGAGCTCTCGCAGGCGGGCGAGGCGACGGTGAGCTTCACCGTGGACAACGTGGCGCCGGCGGTGACGGTGAAGAGCCCCACGGCGACGGTGCGGGGCACCTCGGTGGACGTGGTGGTGACGGCGACGGACGGCAGCGGCAGCGTCGCGTCGGTCTCCTTCACGGTGCTGTCCAGCGGCGCGGTGCTGGCCGGGCAGGCGAGCGGCAGCGATTGGCGGGCGGTGCTGCCCCTGTCGGCCGGCGCGGACCTCACCACCATCGACCTGCGCGCCACCGCCGCGGACGGCTCGGGCAACGCGCGGAACCTGCCGGTGGCGGTGTCGTACGACAACAAGGGGCCGACGGGCACGGTGACGTCGCCGACGGACGCCGGGGTGGTGCGGGGGACGGTCCTGACCGCCACGGGCACGGTGGTGGACCCGGTCGGCGTGGCGGCGGTGCGGCTCAAGCGGCTGGTGGGCACCGGCTCCGTGGACGCAGGCGTCGCGGCGAACGTCTGGTCCGGCGACATCGACCTGCCCCAGGCCGACGGGGCGCCCTTCCTGCTGGAGGTGGAGCTCGAAGACGCGGTGGGCAACACCTCGCCGCTGAGCCAGACGTTCACCGTGGACAACGTGGCGCCGGCGGTGACCTTCGTGGAGCCCGCGGTGGACGCGCTGCTGGGCGGCCCGGTGCAGACGACGCGGCGCGTGGCGGCGACGGTGACGGGCGCGGCGACGGCGGTGACGGTGCAGCTCGGCGCGGCGACGCCGATTGCCGCGACGGCCGAGGGGAACGACGTGTGGGCGGCGACGGTGTCGCTGCCGCTGCTCGACTACTCGGCCCAGACGCTCACCGTGCGGGCCACCGACGCAGCGGGCAACGAGGGCACCGCGACGCGGCGGGTGTACATCGACCGTGTGGCGCCCGTCGTCTCCATCACCACGCCGCTGGACCAGGCGAAGGTGGGCGTCGCCGGCGTGGCGACGAACGGCACGGTGCCGGTGACGTGGACGGTGACCGACGGCGACGCCGCGGTGACGACTGCGAGCTCGCAGGACGGCACGACGTGGACGCCGGGCCCCTCGGGCGCGGTGCAGACGCAGCCCACCGACAACCCGCAGACGTACACCGCGCGGGTGCGCGCCACCGACACCGCCGGCAACCAGGCGACGGCGAGCCGCACCTTCTCGGTGGACCGCGTGGCGCCGACGGTGACGGCCTTCACCCCGGCCAACGACGTCCGCAACGTCGAGCCGCGCGAGGCGAGCGTGGCGTTCAACGAGCCGGTGCAGGGGCCGACGCCGACGTCCGACGCGCTCACGGTGACGCCACCGCCGCCGGGCTCCGGCCCGGGCACGTGGAACGGCACGCACTCCAGCTACACCACGCCGGCGCTCGCGCCGTACACTGTGTACACGGCGATTGTCGCGGCGAACGTCCGCGACGAGCACGGGAACCCGGTCGCCTCGCCGGCCTCGCGACGTTTCCACACCGTCGCGGCGACGCCGGCGTCCGGCGCCACCGTGGCGGGCAGCGTCGCGTCCTTCACCGCGGCGTCGGACAGCGACGGCCTGGTGACGATTGGCTTCCGAAACACCTCGGGTGACTACGCGGTGAGCGCGCTGAGTCCCACCAACGGCCAGCTCGAGGCGACGGCGCTGTACTTCGTGTCCAACCCCGGCTCGACGTTCCGCGCCCACGTCAGCGCCTGGACCAACGCCCAGTCGACGCTGGCGGGCCAGCGCATCGTGGGGGCGGCCGTCGCGGTGCCCTCGACCGTCAACCCCGCCATCTTCACGTTGTCGGTGTACTCCCGCATCGACACCGGCCCGGCGGCGAGCCAGCCCGGAACCGCCTTCGTGCCGTCGCCGGCCATCTCCGCGATGGGTCTCGACGGGACCGGCACCACCGGCCTCGTCAGCTTCCTCACGTACAGCCGCGCGCCGTCGGTGAGCGTGCCGCTGAACGGCGCCCCGTCCCAGATTCTGTCCGCGTCCACGACGCGCTGGGCGGCCTTCCGCCCCACGGGGACGACGGGGCTCGCCTGGGACGAGTACGGCTGCAATGACGACCCGACCGTCGGCTGGTCCTGCTTCGTCGCGCAGCAGTCGGTCACGATGAGCAGCGCCTCGCTCGGCCCCGTCTCCACGGCGATGTCGCCCCGGGGGAACTGCCTGGGCGTCGCGTTCGACGGCGCGGCCGGCCGCCGGCTCGCCTTCCAGGGGCCGCGCCGGTGCCCTCTGGGCGGCTGCGCGTCGCGAGTCGCGGTCGAACAGGCGGCGAGCACCGGCCTGAAGCTGGCCCCATTCGGCGCGGCCGGTGAGGACTCGCTGCTCGCCGCCTGGGACACCGGCTCGGCGATTCAGTTGGGCAAGTACACCACGGCCTGCACCGGCGCGAGCGTCGCCTTCACCCCGGTGGGCGCGCCGGGGGGCCTGTCGGCGGCGGCCTTCCACCCGGTTCAACTGGGCAACAAGCCCGCGCTGCTGTACCTCGACGGCACCAACCTCAAGGCCTACGTCCCATGAAGCCCACCTCCCTCTTCCTCGCCGCCGTCCTCCTCGTCGCGCCGGTGGCGTACGCCGACGAGGCCACGCCGTCCGTCACCTCCGCCTCTCGCGGCCGCAGTTGGCTGACCGGCCTCGGCCTGGGGCTCTCGGGCGCCGGCGTGATGGGCCTGATGTTGGGCGTCGCCTCCTTGCTGAGCGCCGGCGAAGCGAACGCGCTGCTCAAGGCGTACTACCCGGACCCGACGTCCGCGCCGACCACCGCCGAGGCGCCCGCGGTGAAGCGCATCGAAGACCGCCGCGACGCCGCGATGGGCCTCGCGGTGCCGTCGCTGGTCCTGGGCGGAGCCGCGCTGGTGGGAGGAATCGTCTGCGTGGCGCTGGACGGGGTGCTGGGCGGCGGCCCGCAGGTCGCGCTGGTGCCCACGCCCGGCGGCGGCGCTGTCGTCGTCAGCGGCGAGTTCTGAGTCACCCCTCCAGGTGCCGCTGCCGAAGCTCGTGCGCGAGGACTGCGTCTCGCGCTCGGAGGCCGAGGTCGAAGGTCTTCAATGACGGCGGCGCGTCGGGCCGCCCCTGCGGGCCGCGCGAGCAGAGGCGGTAGGGGAAGCGAGTCACCTGGCCCTCGATCAGAAGGGGTCGGCGACCTGCGCGAGCTCCCAGAGCTCGAGGAACTTTGCTCTGACCCAGGGGTGGAGCGTCGCGGCGACGTCACGCGGCAGTTGGGCGCTTCGAATCAACTCCTGGACGTCCACCAGGTCTTTCGCGCGGTGCGGGGCGACCATCCCCGAGGCGAGCTTGAGCTCGATGAAGCACGGCATCGGGAGCAGCGCGAAGCGTGCGCCGCGCACCGCGGCGGTCGCCGGGTCTGGAAAGGCGATCGGCTTCGGCTTGTCGTCACCCGGGAAGCGGCCGGTGCTCAACACGTCCACGTTCACGCCGAGCTCCGTGTCCAGCAACTTGCCGGTGCCGGGCACCCGCTCGGAGTAGCCCGCTCCGAGGTGACGCCGCTTGAACTCCTGGAGATCCTCCTCGCGCATCACCAGGTCGACGTCGACCGTGACCCGGCGGTGGCCGTACTCGAGCAAGGCGAAGGCGCCGATGATGGCGTACGGCAAGCGCTCGGCGTCGAGCAGCGCTGTCAGCTTGTAGAGCGCCTTGTGCGCCTCGGACTCGCCCACGAAGAACCTCCCGCAGTACTCGACGCCTGCGATGAAGCGCGCTTCGGACTCCGCCGACAGCGTCTGGGTGCGGATGGCCACGCACCCTCACAGTACCAGCGCCCTGCCGGCACCACCAACCAGCGGGCACGCGGCTCGAGCGCGTGACCCGGTGGGGGACGCGGCTGGGCGTCTTCTCCTCGACCGTTCGGCGAGGGGTTGGTTGTTGCGCAGGCCCCCTCAGGACGGGTAACCGGAGCGCATGGCAGAGAACTTCATCTTCACCATGCAGGACCTGCGCAAGGTGAAGGGCGGCAAGGAGATCCTCAAGGGCATCTACCTGTCGTTCTTCCCCGGCGCGAAGATCGGCGTCATCGGCCCCAACGGCGCCGGCAAGTCCACCCTCCTGCGCATCATGGCCGGCGTGGACAAGGAGTTCATGGGCACCGCGCGGCCCGACCCGACGGCGAAGGTGGGCTTTCTGGCGCAGGAGCCCGAGCTCGACGCGTCGCTCGACGTGAAGGGCAACGTGGAGCTGGGCGTGAAGCCGGTGAAGGACCTGCTCACGAAGTTCGAAGAGGTGTCCAACAAGCTGGGCGAGCCCGACGCCGACTACGACAAGCTGCTGGCCGAGCAGGCGAAGCTGCAGGACGCCATCGACGCCGCCGGCGGCTGGGAGCTGGACCGCAAGCTGGACATCGCCATGGACGCGCTGCGGCTGCCGCCCGGCGACATGGACGTCTCGAAGCTCTCCGGCGGCGAGAAGCGCCGCGTGGCGCTGTGTCGCATCCTGCTGGAGAAGCCGGACCTGTTGCTGCTCGACGAGCCCACCACCCACCTCGACGCGGAGTCGGTGCAGTGGCTGCAGACGCACCTGCGCGACTTCCCCGGCACCATCGTCTGCGTCACCCACGACCGCTACTTCCTCGACGAGGTCTGCCAGTGGATCCTCGAGCTCGACCGCGGCGAGGGCGTGCCGTGGAAGGGCAACTACTCGAGCTGGCTCGACCAGAAGAAGAAGCGCCTGGAGGTCGAGGAGAAGTCGTCCTCGTACCGGCAGAAGTTCCTCGAGCGCGAGCTGGAGTGGGTGAAGTCGTCGCAGAAGGCCCGCCAGGCGAAGTCCAAGGCCCGCCTCGCCAAGTACGAGCAGATGCACGCCGACTACGAGGCGGACAAGAAGAAGGAGTCCGGCGGGGCGATCTTCATTCCCCCCGGGCCGAAGCTGGGCGGCCTGGTGGTGGAGACGAAGGGCCTGCGCAAGGGCTACGGCGACCGGCTGCTCATCGACGACCTGACCTTCAAGCTGCCGCCCAACGGCATCGTCGGCATCATCGGCCCCAACGGCGCGGGGAAGACGACGCTGTTCAAGATGTTCATGGGCGTGGAGAAGCCGGACGCCGGGGAGATCAAGGTCGGCGACGCGGTGAAGATCGCCTACGTCGACCAGTCCCGCGCCTCGCTGCAGGGCGAGAAGTCGGTCTTCCAGGAGGTGTCGGGCGGCCTCGACCAGCTCGACCTGGGCGGGCGCATCGTCGCCTCGCGCGCGTACCTGTCGTGGTTCGCCTTCAAGGGCGCCGACCAGCAGAAGCGGGTGAAGGACCTGTCGGGCGGCGAGCGCAACCGCGTGCACCTGGCCAAGCTGCTCAAGGAGGGCGGGAACCTCATCCTCCTCGACGAGCCGACCAACGACCTCGACGTGGAGACGCTGCGCAGCCTGGAAGAGGGCCTGGTCAACTTCGCCGGCTGCGCCGTCATCATCACCCACGACCGCTGGTTCCTCGACCGCGTGGCGACGCACATCCTCGCCTTCGAGGGCGACTCCAAGGTGTTCTGGTTCGAGGGGAACTTCCAGGACTACGAGGACGACAAGAAGAAGCGCCTCGGGCCGGACGCCGTCATGCCCCACCGCATCAAGTACAAGACGCTCGAGCGGCGGTGACGCGGTACACTGCGGCGACGGGCTGATGTGACCGTGTGCAAGCCCGGACCTTTGGCGGGAACGAGAACACAGAGCCGCAAGCGGGCTACAATGCAGGCCGAATGCGCGAATGGGTGCGCCAACAGTCGTGGGACGAACTGGGCGCTAAGGCGATCTTCATCCTTGGCGTTCCGGGTTCGATCCTCCTCTTCGCGGCCGACACCCGGCTTGGGCAGCTCGCTCCTGCCTGGTTGTTCGACGTTGCGGGCTTCCTAACGGCAATGTTGGCGGGATACGGCATCAGTGCCGTGCTGGGCATGCTGCTCGTACTAGGAGTCGGCTTCGCTCGGCTCGTATGGGAGAACAGTACGTTGCCGCGAGTAGTTCGACCGCTCGGAATCGCGTTCGCCTTGGCAATCGTTGGCTTCCTGGAGGCCGTCGGCGTCTTCGGGCTCTTGGGCTTCAGGTTGACGGTTCTGCCGTGGCCGATGCGAATTGGCACGTTCCTTGGCTTTGCGTTCACATGCGCGATTGGGGTGGCTGCCTTCCGGCACAAGGAGGAACCAATCCCTACGTCGTCTTTGCAGGTCCACAAGTAGCGCGCGCACACCGAGACTCATCGCGTCGGGCGCTCTGTTCGCCGGGTGTCAGGAACTTTCGAATGACCATTCTCAAGAAGCTCAAGATCCAGCGGTTCAAGTCCCTGTACGACGTCGACTTGGAACTCGGCCATGTCAACGTGTTCATTGGAGCCAATGGCTCTGGGAAGTCCAACCTCCTGGAAGCAATCGGTGTCGTTGGCGCAGCGGCTTTCGGCAGTGTTGACGATCAGGCACTGCTGCGACGAGGTGTGCGGCCAGGGGTTCCGCGCATCTACAAGTCCTCATTCCCGGGCAGCACAAGGGACCCCTCCATTCGCATTACTGCCGGAACGGGCGAAGGCGGAGCTGAGTACTTCATTGGCATCAGCAACCAAGGGAAAGTGCCGAAGCCCTACTGGATCTTCAGGCACGAACGAGTCGACGACGGCAACAAGACCATCGCGTCGCGAGGTCCTACCGAAGGCGCGGCGAGGGTGTTCGGCGCTCAGGTGCGTGACGAGCGGAGCAGGAGCCTCGCTACGCAGGTAAGAGCCAATCTGAAGGCGTCCCAAGAGGTTCGCGATCTTCTGACCCTCCTTGATGATTACGCCATCTTCTCTCCCGTGACCCCCGTGCTACGGGGAATCGCTCCAGACACCGCGCCGCGCGTCCCTGTAGGGCTCTTTGGTGGGAACCTGCCGGAAGCTGTCGATGCGCTGTCAACGGGCGCGAAGAAGCGCTTCCGCGAGCGAGCTTTGACTCTGATTGACTGGGCGCGCGACTTCGATGTCGGCCCGCCCTCCGCCGATTTTGTTGCGTCAAGCGTCCCTACGATGAGGAGCGTCATTCGTTTCACCGACGCGTTCATGCGCCCGGATGCAGAGACGCTCTCCGGCTACGACGCCAGTGAGGGTGCTCTGTACGTGCTTCACCTGCTGGTGTTGGCGCTACACTCTCAGTCCCCGAGGACGTTCGCGGTCGATAACTTCGATCAGGCACTGAATCCCGCTGCTGCGCGCTCTCTCGCGGAGGTCTTTTGCGCGGAGATCCTCCGAAGCGATCGGCAAGTGCTCCTCACGACGCACAATCCCCTGGTGCTGGACGGGTTGGCGCTGGATGACGACCGCGTGCGCCTCTACAGGGTCGAGCGCGATGACCAAGGCAAGACGAAGGTCCAGCGCGTGCCGGTTGCGAACTTGAGGGCTCTGAAAAGGAGGCACGGCCCACGGGCGATCAGCAGGCTTTGGACGGACGGCCGCATCGGGGGGCTGCCTCGTGTCGGCCGGGTCTAGACGCCGACGAGTGGGCGCTTCGCGGCCCCAGCCAACCGTCGTCGGCTTTGTGTGCGAGGGGTCGACCGACGTCGCTGTTCTCAAACGCGTCGTTGAGCAAGTGCTTGGCAACGTAGAAGCACGCGTTCTGCAACCGGAAGTTGACGCTCTTGACCGTCAGCCCCCGGGATCACGAGGGGGCTGGAGCGAGGTGCGCGCTTGGTGTCAGCGGGTCGAGTCGTTTGACGACTACTTCGCACCATTCGTCGGCGATCCGCTCGATGCTCTTGTGATAGCGCTTGACTTGGACTGCGCAATCAGCGCGGGGCTTACGAAACGGCCGGAGAATCTCGACGCCTATGACGCTGCTGGCCTTTGCCGGATGATCAAGTCGTGGCTCCGGGGCCCGATTCCGCGCGAGGTGATCATCGCGATCCCGGTGATGGCAATTGAGGCGTGGGTTCTTGCCGCTCTCTATCCGAGGTCCCAAAGGCCGGAGGCAGTCCCTGATCCAGCCCGGGTCCTTGTCGCCCGGGGCCGCATCCCAAACGGAAGCAATGGTCCTTGGAAGCGGGTTTTGGAGTACCGGGAGTTCGCAGGCAGGGTGGCATCTGTGCTCAGCAGAGTGCGAGGCCTCTGCCCAGAAGCGAACAGGTTTGCCGAGAAACTGCAGCAACTGTCAGCGACCAGTCACCAGGCGCCTTGAATGCACCCGCCGTGACGCCTCGACTCGTCGCCCTCATCGTCGCCTGTCTTGCACTGTCGGCGGCGCCCGACGTGCCCGCCGCCGGGCGGAAGGCCCGGCTGGACTGGCTCAACCGCGAGCTGGACTCCGCGCTGGCGAGGGTGGACGGCGGGCAGGACACCCTGCGCGCGGGCCCCGCTGGGCCGGCCGACGCAGGCACGGGTCCAGCGGAGCCAGTGCGCACGACGTGTGAGAGCGGCGGCTCCCCGGACGCGGGCGCCGCCGACGGCTCGACGACCCCGGGAGCGGCCTCGCCGGCCGCCGCCGCGGGCGCCACCGACGCCGGCGTGCGCGGCCTGCCCGCGCTGCGGAAGAACCCGCTGGCGCGCAAGGTGGACGAGGCCCGGGTGCAGCGCGTCTTCGCCTCGCTGGAGCTGCGCGCCCGCGCGGCGCAGCTCGTCCTCGCCTACCCGCAACTCGACAAGTCCGGCCCGGTCGAGGTGGGCGGCGTGCTGTACGTCGGCAACGCGCTCGCCAACATCCCCAAAGCGAAGGAGCGCATCCAGAGCGCCGTCGCCCGCGCCCGCGTGCCGCCGTTCGTCGCGGTGGACATGGAGGGCGGCCCCTTCAACCGCATGAAGCGCTACCCGGGCCTCAAGGACCTGCCGGTCGCGCGCGACCTCGCCGCGCTGGACGACAAGGAGGTCCGCGCCTGGGGCAAGAAGGTGGGCGAGGCGATGCGCGCGGTGGGCCTCAACCTCAACCTCGCGCCCGTCCTCGACGTCGCCGCCAGCGGGCACATGTCGAACAACCAGCGCTCCTTTTCGGGCGAGCCGCAGGTGGTGGTGCAGAAGGCGCGCGCCTTCGCCGAGGGGCTGCTGGCCGCTGGCGTGGTGCCCATCGGCAAGCACTTCCCCGGCTACGGAGACCTGGCCGGCGACTCGGACCACGAGCTCGCCACCGCCGACTGGGACAAGGCGAAGGTGCTGGCGCAGGTGGCGCCCTTCGACGGCGCGAAGGACGTGCTGGGCGGGGTGATGATGTCCAACGTCGTCTACTCGTCGGTGGACGCGAAGCCGGCCATCCTCTCCGCGCCGCTGGTGGCCCTCGCGCACGAGCGCGGCTGGCTCACCGTCACCGACGACGTCTCCATCAGGGTGCTGGCCGACGCCATCGACGGCACCAGCGAGGACGTGCTGCGCGCGGCGCTGATGGCCGGCAACGACCTGCTCCTCACCACCGCCCCGCCCGACTGGGACAAGGGCATCGACTACCTCGGCGTCCTCGCCGCCTATGCGCAGGAGAACCCGAAGGCCCGCGAGAAGGTGGACGCCGCGTGCCGGCGCGTCTTGCGCCTCAAGGACCGCATGGGGTTGCTGGACGGGCTGTGAGGCCGGCCTGAATCTCCGCAAAGTCTGCGGTGATTGGCTTGTTTATCTCCGCGAGAAGTGCGGAGATACGCCTCGTGGCGTGGATCTGGACACGGCGCGAGTGGCCCGAGTTCCGGTGGGACGCCGGGCGCCTCCTCCCGGCCGTGACCGCCGCGCGGCTGGCCCAGGGGCGGCTGCTCGGCGCCATGGAGAGCCTCGGGTTCGCCCTGCGCCTCGAGGCGGAGCTCCACTCGACGGTGGAGGACGTCCTCACGACGAGCGCCATCGAGGGCACCGTGTTGCCGCCGGCGAGCGTCCGTTCCTCCGTGGCGCACCGGCTCGGCCTCGACGAGGCCGGGGTGACGGCGCGACAGCGGGACGTCGAGGGCGTGGTCGACGTGGTGATGGACGCCACGCGCAACTGCACGAAGCCGGTGACGGCGGCGCGGCTCTTCGGGTGGCACGCCGCGCTGTTCCCCACCGGCCGCTCGGGGCTCTCGCGAATCCGCGTCGGGCGATACCGCGACGACGCGCAGGGGCCGATGCAGGTCGTCTCCGGCGCGCTCGGCAGGCCGACCGTGCACTTCGAGGCCCCGCCGGCGAAGCGCCTGCCGGCGGAGACGCGGCGACTCCTGGACTGGCTCGCGCGGCCCCCGCCCACCGTCGACGGGCTTCTGGGCGCGGGCCTCGTTCACCTCTGGTTCGTCACCCTGCACCCCTTCGACGACGGCAACGGGCGCCTCGCCCGCGCGCTGGCGGACCTCGCGTTGGCGCGGGCCGACGGCCTCGGCCAGCGCTTCTTCAGCGTCTCGAGCCAGCTCGAGCGCGAGCGACGTGCCTACTACGAGGCGCTGGAGGCGACGCAGCGGGGAGGGCTCGACGTGACGCCCTGGCTCGAGTGGTTCTCCGGCTGCGTCGGCCGGGCCGTCGCGCACGCGGAGACGCAGGCCCTCGAGGTGCGGCGCAAGGCCGCGTTCTGGCAAGCCCACGCCGCGGCGCCCTTCTCTCCCCGGCAGCAGAAACTGCTCGCGCGCCTCCTCGACGACCCGTCCTGGCGCCTCACCGCGAAGCACTGGGCGACCGTCTGCCGTTGCTCGGCCGACACCGCCGCCCGTGACATTCAGGACCTGGTGGGCCGCGGCCTGCTCGCGCGCAACCCCGGCGAGGCGCGCAACACCAGCTACCGCTTCGCGTGGAGCGGCGGCGACGTCACGCCAGCCGCGCGAAGCGCTTCGTCGAGGCCGGGAAGTCCACCAGCGACACCGCGGCGGTGAAGGCGCGCGCGGTCCACGGCCCCGCTCACGGCCCTGAGAGAACGAGGCGCAGCCGGCCCAGCCACACGTCGGGCATCGCCGGCCCCGCCTGCGTGCGGAAGGCGTCGCCGGGCAGCAGGTAGCCGCCCTCCAGCGTGGCCGTCACCGTGACGTAGCGCACCGGAGAGCCGCTCACCGACACGCCCACGTCCAGCTCGGTGCCCAGCACGTTGCCGGCTCGCCCGCCCAGGGAGTTGAGCGGCGCGCCGCCGTTCATCCGCGTGGTGAAGGGGTCCGTGAGGCGCGCGGTGGAGAAGGCGAACAGCGGCCCTCCGTAGACGTTCAGCCAGCTCGTCACCGTGTAGCGGGCGCGCGGAAAGAGGTACCAGGCGCCCGTCACCGCCCCGGCGGTGGGCAGCAGCTCGATGCCCTCCGGCGGCGCGCCGGACAGCAGCGGGTCGGCGGCCCGCCAGGCGCTGCGCGCCGACTGGTAGCCCAGCACCTGGTCGAAGAGCACCAGCCCCACCTTGTAGTTGCTGTCGAAGCGGAAGTTGTCGACGGAGCCGTCGTAGGGGTTCTGGTCGCCGGAGGCGAAGCCCGCGTCCAGCAACAGCCCGAGCCGGCCCCAGCGGTACTTCACCTTGCCCACTGCGCCCAACTGCCGCACCGCCAGCACCGGCGCGTTGTCGCTGCGGCCCTGCGTGGTGGTGCCGACGACGCCCGCCACCTCGCCGGCGACGGAGAGGGACGAGCTCGCCGTCTCCATGACGGTCCAGCGGGCGAAGAGGTCGGCCACGAAGACGTCCACCGCGCCCTCTCCGGGAGCGCCGTTGAGCTTCACCCTCGAGCGGTAGATGGCGGTGAGCGCGACCTGGTGCGCGTCGTCCTCCACGTAGCGCAGCCCGAGAATGCCCTGCAGCGCGCGGTCGCCCGCCAGGAGGTCGGTGGTGTTGTCGCGCACCACCAGGTCGAAGGCGGCGACCGGCTCCACCGCGGCCCACGCGCCGCCCCAGTCCGCCAGCGGACGGGCGCCCACTGCCGCGCGCGCCACCACCGAGCCGCCGTGCTGGATTCCGAAGTCCCC
This sequence comes from Deltaproteobacteria bacterium, assembly GCA_016218785.1. Lineage (GTDB taxonomy): Bacteria > Myxococcota_A > Polyangia > JACRCY01 > JACRCY01 > JACRCY01. Next base: position 11,480 of record JACRCY010000190.1, on the reverse strand, counting down.
GGGCTGGGCGTCCTTCGCCCCGGAGTTGGCGAGCATTCCCAGGCCGAACTGGTTGGCCTGCACGCCCAGCCGGGCCACGCCCCAGTCCCAGCGGTACTGGCCGTAGAGCTGCCGCAGCTCGAAGGGGCGCAGCGTGGGCGTCGGCTGCCGGGGGGCCACCACCGTCACCGACGGCGTGCCGAAGAGGGCCCCGGTGGCCGCGTCGAACTCGGAGATGACGTCCCACCGGCCCACGTTGAGCTGGGGCGTGATGCGCAGCCGCGTCTCGAAGGGGCGGGCCTGGGTCCTCGTGCCCAATTCGTCCAACAGCACCGGGCCGGCCAGCGACTGCACCAGGCGGACGGCAGTCGTCACCTCGAGGCGGACGCGGCCCGGCGCCGGCGTCGATGGAGCCGCCACGACGGCCGGGGTCGGTGAGGGCGTCACGGGGGAGGCGTCGGCCGTCGGCGCGGGCGCGGCGGCGGGCGCGCCCTCGGCGGGCGGCGCGGGCGATGTGGCTGGTGCGCCCTCGGCCGCAGGCGCGGGCGATGCGGCTGGTGCGTCCGGGGCCGCAGTCTCCGGCGTGGGCGGCACCTGCGCGAGGGCGAGCGAAAAGACGAGGCAGGCGGAGAGCACGGGGCGCGCACCATACCTCACTCGGGCGGGGCCGATAGCGCCGGCGCCGCCCGCCCGCGTCGGGCCTGGTTGCGGGCTGGGCCCTTCCTTCGGTACACACTCTCCCACCAATGCGCTCGACCCTCGCCCTCCTCGCCGTGACAGCAGTGGCTTGCGCCCCTCCGGGCCCGACGGGCCTCGCCCCCACGCCCGACGGCGAGGGGCCCAGGGTGAAGTTCGACGTGCTGCACCGGCCCCTGCCGGAGATTCCGCTGCCCAACGACTTCGCCAGCCGGTTCGACGCCACCTCTCCCACCTCGCGGCGGGTGAACGCCTCGGTGGAGGTGGCCCCCACCCGCTGGGAGCAGGGCACGCGCTCCGGCCTCAACGCCATGAGCGGCTGGGGCACGCTCGCGCCCGTCACCGTCGCCTTCGAGGGGCCGCTCGACCTCTTGAACATCGTCGCCCGGCACCAGCGGCCGGCGGACGTGGACGACGACGTCCTCTACGTGTTCGACGTCACCGCGGGCTCGCCGGAATTCTGCAAGCCCCAGCTGCTCGACCTGGGACAGGGCCACTTCCCCCTCGTCCTCGACAAGGTCGAGTACTACCCCGACGAGCCGCACCTCTCCATGCAGTCGCTCCTCTTCGAACAGGAGGAGGAGGACCTCAACAGCAACGGCGTCATGGACCCGGGCGAGGACACCGACATGGACGGGGTGCTCGACCACCCCAACACGCTGCCCGGCCGGAACGGCCCCTTCGACGTCATCGGCTTCTACGAGAAGGAGACCAACACCCTCATCGCCCGGCCGCTGTACCCGCTGCGCGAGAGCACCACCTACGCGGTGGTCCTCACCAACCGACTGCTGGGCGAAGGCGGGGCGCCAGTGCGCTCGCCCTTCGCGGCCATCAACCACCTGGCGCAGACGAAGGCCCTCAACCCCGTGACGGAGTGCCTGAGCGGAGTGGGGCTCGGGCTGCCCGACGTGGCCTTCGCCTGGTCCTTCACCACCCAGTCACTCACCGCCGACTACCGCGCCTTCCGCGACGGGCTCTACGGCAAGGGGCCGCTGGCGTTCCTCGGCACGAAGTACCCGGTGGAGGTGGCGTCGATTCCCGACGCGCGGCGCGCCACCGCCGACAACCGGAGGACGAAGACGGTGCCGGGCGAGCAGTTCCTCGCCTTCGGCACCCGCCTGCTCGAGCTCTACGGCGGGGTGTCGGGGGGGGGGACCAAGGACCTGCTCAACTCCTGGCTGAGCCACGTCGACTTCTACGCCACCGCCACCTTCGTCAGTCCGCAGCTCTTCCCTCGCCGCGACGCCAACGGGGCGCTCCTCCCGCTGTACGAGCAGGTGATGGACCCGCACGTGGGCCGGCAGGAGACGTTCCACCGCGGGGAGACGATTCCCTTCCTCCTCTCCGTGCCGAAGAAGCGCAACGGGCCCGCGCCGGTGGCCATCTTCATGCACGGCCACAGCGGCTCGAAGCTGGACTCGCTGTTGACGATGGGGCCCTTCGCCCGCAGCGGCATCGCCACCATCGGCATGGACGCGGTGAGCCACGGCGTCGGCCTCGACGAGACGGACCGGCTGCTGGTGTCGGAGCTGGTGAAGCCCTACGGGCTCGACCCCCTCGCCGCGGTGATGACGGGCGACGGGCGCGGGGTGGACCAGAACGGCGACGGCATCATCGACTCGGGCGCCGACTACTTCACCGGCTACGTCACCCACACCCGCGACGTCGTGCGGCAGACGGCCATCGACCTGATGCAGATGGTGCGGCTGCTGCGCAGCTTCGACGGCAAGCGGCGGTGGGCCCACGACGTCAACCGGGACGGGGAGAACGACCTCGCCGGCGACTTCGACGGCGACGGGGTGGTGGACCTCGGCGGCCCCGACGTGCCCATCTACGTGGCGGGCGCCTCGCTGGGCGGAATCCTCTCCAGCCTGATGGGCGGCATCGAGCCCGACATCGACGCCATCGCCCCGGTGCTGCCGGGCGGCTACCTGTCGGAGATTGGTACCCGCTCGGACCTGGGCCAGGTGCGCAACCCGCTGGTGCTGCGGATGATGGGGCCGCTCTTCCTGGTGCGGAACAACGCCGGAGCCGCCGTCGTCTCGCAGATGGTGCCCAACTTGACGAAGACGGCCGAGCCGGAGCTGGCCACCCTGCCCGCTCCGCTTCGGCCCGGCAGCCTCGCCGTCTTGCGCAACCTGAAGACGCAGGAGTGGCGCTGCGCCCGGGCGCAGGCGAACGGGCACCTGCGGGTGGCCGTGCCCAGCGACGAGGGCGACGCGCTGCGGCTGGAGTTCTACGCCGAGGAGCTCCCCAGCCAGCCGCGCGAGGGGTGCAACCCTACCGGCTTTACGCCTTCGCACGTGGTGGAGAAGGTGGAGAAGGACTTCACCTTCCAGGGCAAGGCCTTCACCGCGGGCGCGCCTGTCACCGCCCTCGGCGACGGCTTCGGCCTGCGGCGCGGGAGCCCCGACTTGCGGCGCCTCATCACCCTCGCCCAGGTGGCGCTGGAGCCGGCGGACCCGGCCAACTTCGCGCCCTTCTGGGACGGGCACCGCGACTTCACCCACTCCGACGGGAGCCAGGTCTCCACCCGCGCGCTGCTGCTGCCGATGGCGGGCGACCCGGGCGTGCCCGTCGCCACCGCGGTGGCGCTGGCCCGCGCGGCGCGCTTCGTCGACTACGAGAACGTCGACCCGCGCTACGGCAAGACGCAGATGCAGCAGCTCATCGACGTGGGCTTCGTCGAGGGCGCGGAGCGGACCCTGCGCTACTTGGACGCCTCCGGCCGCCCGGTGCTGATGGATGTGGACGTGCTGCAGAACGTCTCCAACGCCGACGACGGCTTCGGCGCGCCGCGCCTCGACCCGCCGATGCGGCTCCTCCGCCCCAGCCACCGCCCGGGCGGCACCGTCGGCGTCCTCTTCCCGATGATGGACCCGCGCGGCAAGCACAGCCTGCCGGTGCCCGACCCGGCGGCGAGCTTCGATTTGGGCACCCTCGTCATCAACCTCCTCGCGGACTACCTCGGCAGCGGCGGCACCCGCGTGTCTCTCGAGGCGTGCATGGTGGCCAACACCTGCCCGTGGCTGACGAAGTAGCGGGCCCTGGGCGTCAGTCGCTCGCGTGCTACCGCCCCACCTCGTGGATTTGAGCCCTCGGTCTTCCTCACCTTCACTCAGGACGTCGAGACGTCGTGGGAGAGGACTGACGAGGGCAGGGTGACGGTGACGACGACGCTGCTGCACGCGTCGGGGGAGTCCCGGTCCGGCACCTACAGCGTGCCCGTGCTGCCGGTGGCGAAGGGCAGCTCGTCGTCCTTCGCCCAGGTGAAGCCCACCGACTTCGGGGCGGCCACCACGTACGCGCGGAGGCACGGGCTCGAGGCGCTCCTGGGCATCGCCGCCGGCGTCGAGGAAGAGCCCTCGCCCGTGGATGCCGCCCGACGCTTCGCAGAAGACGCCCGGCACGCGAAGTCGAAGCCGGCCGCGAAGGCGAAGGGGAAGGGCGGCGTCGAGGGGATGACGGGCGACGAGCTCGAGGCCGCCGTCGACCGGATGAAGAAGACCGTCGCGTCGGCGAAGGGCGCGACGCTGGCGAGCGCGAAGGCCCGCCTCGAGCAGCTCGAGGCCGAGAAGGCCCGGCGCTTCTCGCATCTGGCCGAGCAGCCCGCAGCGTAGGTGCAGCCTGGGGAGCGATGAGACGGCTCGAGCTCATTGAGCTTGCGGGTGCGGTAGCGAGGAGGCGCGACGAGGCGTAGCGTTGCAGCATGCTCGAAGATCTTGCGAGACTTGGGGATTTCCTGAGTGGCGTGGGCGCGGTCGCGGCATTGGCAGCCGTCCTCTGGACGGCTCTGCGCGTTGTTCCCTCGGAGTTCCGGAAGTTCCGGTTGCAGAAAGCAATCGAGGTTCGGGCCGACGTCGCCCGAGAGGTCTGGGTGGCCGCTGAGGCATTGGTTCGCGGGATCGAGGCAGTCTGCAATCCGTTCTCGATTGGTGCGCCTGAACCCCCCGCAGAGGACTCGGCTGGCACTCGATTCCGGAGAATCTGGGCGCCCAAGATGCGCGAGCTGGTGGGCGACCTTTCGGCGGACTTCATCAAGGCGATGAGCATGGCGGACCTCTACTTCCCCAAGGGACCGCTGCATGCAGCGCTCGAGGAAGCGTGGAAGACCAAAGCGGATGTTTGGGTGCAGATGGAGGCGTACGCCCACGACCTAGACGTGCCAGGAACGGCACCGGACGCGTGGAAGAAGCTCTTTGGCCCCGAGCGACGGACGCAGCTCGAGGATCTGAAGAAGCAACTGCAAGAGGCGATTCGCCCTTACGCCCTTCCAGACGCCACTCAGGAGGATGGCCCACGTAATCGGAGGATCTCCGCAGAGGGCCACGCCATCACCCCCGTTGAGCCGCCGGTGAAGTAGCGCCGCCCTCTCGCTGGGTGAGAGGGCGCTGGAGCGTCCACGCCGCGTCCCCGCCGCCGGCCCCCCAGCCGGCGAGTTGGTCAGCGAGCAGGCCCGGTTGCGGTGGCCCGACTGGTGCTCTCCCGCCGGCCATGAGCGACGACAGTGGTGAGGCGGGGCGGGGAAGGGCGGCACGAGAAGCGCTGGCGGAGCTGCTGAGGCGGGCCGAGATCGAGCTCCGAGCCGCCCAGGTGGGGGTGCAGCTCGACGGGGACGACGTCAGCCGTCGCAGGTACGCACGGGCGGTGTACCCGTACGACAGGCTGCAGGGGATGTTCCCGTTTGTCCTCGCGGGGCTCGGACCCTGGTGACACGTCACCCGCTGGTGGCATCCGCGCTCAAGGCTGCTTTGCATCCCAGCGGTGGGCCTGCACGACCGCGTTCGTCACCGGCGACACGATGCTCCACGAGCCGCGCTCGTCGAACTCCCTCGCGAACTCCTGGAAGGCTCGCTCCAGGTCAGGTGCCACCTCGGGCTTGACCGGAGTCCACGCGGGTCCTACCTCGATTGCCCGGAGCTCTTCGTCGCCGATGGCTGAGCGGTACTTGGCGGACCTGAGACGGCCGATGTGCCTTGCCCAGGAGCCGTCCTGCTCGCGCATCTCCCAGTGGCCTCCGTCGAATCTGCGCAGGTCGTAGAGCTCGGCCGTGACCTCGGTCGCCTGATGGCGTTCATCGACAAGCGTCATCGCTAGCAGGTCCGCGCGAAGGTACCGCCGAACGTCGTCGATGCCGTACCTCGCGACGACGGGGAACCGCAGATCGTACTGTCTGTCTGCCTTCCTGTTGAGCGCAGCATTGCGCCTGGTCCAGACGACAACCAGCACGAGCGCAGCACTCGCCCACAGCGCCGTCGACGCCCACGGTGGAAGCTCCACGATCTACCTCCCTGAACGCGGCGTTGCACCGCCAGGTTCTCAAGGCACCATCTTGGGCCCACAGCACCACAGCGTCGAGGAAGTCCTGCTACGCATGCGCGTCCGCCGCCCCCGCGGCGACGAAGGGCAACATCCCCTGGAGTCTGTCGTAGGTGTCGAGCGCCCTCGAGTACCGGGCCCGCGCGATGTCGGTGTCCAGCTCCTGCAGCTCTGCCTGGGTGGTAGCGATCGCCGGGAAGCGCGGGAATCCGATCGCGGGATGCGCGATCGTCGCCGGGGTCGTTCTCCAACAACTCGGACGAGGTCCCGGTCACGAACCCCCGCGTTCCTGGTGATCGCGGTGCCACGGTCCTGTGCGATCGTCTCCACCTCTGCCGCCCGGCCCGTCCCCCGTCGCTCGCGTGCTACCGCCCCACCTCGTGGCTTTGAGCCCTCAATCTTCCTCACCTTTGTCGGCGGTGGGCATCGGGGGCCGCTGCATCACGGCCCTGCCTCGGCGACCGCCCGGCCGACGAAGAACTCCACCGCGGGGTTGGCGTTGATGGCGGTGACGCGGGTCTCCGGGTGCCCGCGCTGCCACACCCGGAACACCTCGTCAGCGAAGCCCTGGCCGATGCTCTGGACGCCGGCGAAGTCGAGGACGACGTCGCGGTAGCGCTCGAGGCCCGCCATCAGCCGCTTCGCTTCGGACCGGGAGACGAACTCGACGCCGTGCTCGAACAGCTTCACGTGCACCTGCGTCCGGGTGACGACGTACTCGGTCGAGAACGAGTCGAAGAGCTCCTTGAGGGTCTGCTTCGGCGCCACCGGCACGTCGAAGGCGACGAACGTGCCCGGGCGAGATGGCGCCTGGCCGACCGCGGGCTCGCCGCGAACGTTGTCCACCAGCCAGACGAGGCCGTTCGCCCTGAGCTCGAAGCGGCCCACGGCCTTCGAGGAGAAGAACAGGCCCTCGCCGGTGTGCTTCGCAGGGGCGGTGGTGACCTTCCCCTTCACCAGGTCCTGCAGCGCCTCGAGGGGAGACGCGAGCCCTCGCTGGCGCTGCAGCTCGGTGAACGCGCCGATGCCGTCGTCCTCGACCGTGAACCGCGCTCCGTCCGCTAGCCGCTCGGCCGAGACGACGACGCGGGTCCCTCGCGAGTGGTCGATGGCGTTGTTCACCACTTCGGTGAAGACGAACCGCGCGACGCTCCGGGCCGCGTCCGGCAGCGCCGCGACGAAGGGCGCCGCGCGCTCGAGCTCGTCGAGCACCGCGTCCTCCTCGAGGCCCTCGAGCCGAAACGTCAGGCGGGGCACGCCTGGCAAGTACCTCCGCGCCTTGCCTTCGCCCAGGGCGGAGAGCCTGCCCGCGCTTGCCTCCCGCGCGAGGAGCCGATGCGCCATCTGCCGACTGATCCGCAGCCGCCTCGCCAGCGCGGCGCTGGTCAGGCCGCGTGGGGCCGAAAGGAGCTGCTCGATCGCCTCGTCGGGGGTCGGTTTACGGGTCTTCTTCATGTCGGCATCGCCGGTTGACGAACGCGCCGACTGTAAACCATGTGTAAACCGCGCGTAAACCGGGTCGCGCTCCTACCGTCCGACGAGCGGAAGCGCGAGCAGTCGAGCTCGAAGCGGGCACCGCGGGAGAAGCACAGGGCGCCGAGGATTGACTGGGCCACGTTGTTGCACGGACGTTCGGCTGCGACGTGGGGCGCCGCGTCGTCGCGCTGGTCACCCGCCGCCGCACCGCGGAGGAGTTGCTGCGCAACATGGGCATGCTCGACGTCGCGCCACCGCTGCCTCAGGCGCCGGGCCCGCCCCAGCTCGCGCTGTTGCAGGAGCGCCCACAGCAAGCTGCAGCACCAGGCGTCGACGTCGGCGGTCTCGTCTGCGGCACGAGCGACGAGCTCCTGGCGTCCGCCTCACCGCAAGCTCTCTTGCCGCCCCCGACACCGCCCGGCCCGTCAGCCGTCACCCGCGTGCTACCGGCCCACCTCGTGGACTTGAGCCCTCGATCTTCCTCACCTTCTACCGCGGAAGCTCGGGCACCACGGTGATGCCCACGCAGCCGGCCACGGGAAACCGCGGAGGGCCCTTCGTCGGGATCGCCACAAGGCGAACGGCTTCGGTGGGGACCTCCTGGCCGCTCTTGCACGTGAGGGCCGGGTTCGATGGCGCGGTGGTCTGCTCGAGGCTCGCCCGCTGTTCGAGGCCGGGCTGGAGCGCGCCGATCTCGAGCCGAGTCGTCTTCGTCCGGCCGCAGCCCGGAGGGACCTGCTCGTCGTCGGCCTCCGTGAGCACCCAGGTGCCCTCGACGCCCCGGTGTGCACCCTGGGCCGACAGCGTCAGCTTCTTCGGCCAACTGCTCACCCTGCATTCGGAGCTCTCCGTCCATCCGCGGGCGGCGAGCCGTTGCGCCAGGGTCTCGGGTGTCGGGCTCGCACACAGGGCGGCGTGATCCGCGGCGCGGTCGGGGTCGGTGCGCCGCAGGCGCTCGAGGTTCGGCCCGCAGGACTCCTTTGCGCTCTTGAGCACGTTGGCGTTCGGGTTCTTCATCGTCAGCGTCTCGAGCAGCACCTTGAGGTCGATCGCCTCGTTGGGCAGCCGCCGCTCGAGCGTGGTCCACGCGAGCTCGCACTGCAGCAGGTGCTCGTTCTTCGGGTCGAGCTTGCACTTCGCCCGCGCGGAGCCGTCGGTGCGCGCGAACCACGCCCCAAACTCGGCAGGGGGAGCGGGTGCAGCGGCCAGGATCATCAGGAAGAGGCTGTTCATGTGCGCAGCTCCACGAGGCAAGGCTCAGAATATTCACGCGCAGGAGACCATGGCTTCAGGGTTGCGTCACTGCCGGCTTCACGCGTTGCAGGGAGCGCTCGACCAGCTTCGTCTGTCGGGTCCCGAGCGGCAGCTCGACGCCCGCGATGAACACCTTCTCGGCGAAGTCGCGCGACCCGCGTGGCCTGAGGACGAGTACGAGCCGCTCCAGGCGAAGTCGGCGCAGCTGCGCCTGCCTCTCGACGACGAGGCAGCGCCTGCGCGGCGCGGCCGCCTCGCCGTGTGGCTCGCGCCCGCGGCGACTGCGCGCTCGGCGGTGGCCCCGCCCGGGAAGCCCACGCAGTCGAGCTCGAAGCGGGCACCGCGGGAGAAGCACGGGGCGCCGAGGATTGACTGGGCCACGTTGTTGCACCGGACGTTCGGCTGCGACGTGGGGCGCCGAGTCGTCGCGCTGGTGACGCGCCGCCGCACCGCGGAGGAGCTGCTGCGCAACATGGGCATGCTCGACGTCGCGCCACCGCGGCCACAAGCGCCCGGCCCGCCTCAGCTCGCGCTGTTGCAGGAGCGCCCACAGCAAGCTGCAGCACCAGGCGTCGACGTCGGCGGTCTCGTCTGCGCCACGAGCGACGAGCTCCCGGTGTCGCCCTCACCGTTCAGCCCCTCTGCCGCCCGGCCCGTCCCCCGTCGCTCGCGTGCTACCGCCCCACCTCGTGGATTTGAGCCCTCGAGCTTCCTCACCTTCCCGGCGGAGCGCCAACGCCTTCGCGGCGCGCTCGTGCGGTACGCGGGCGAGAAGACGCTCGCGGGGCTGGCAGACGAGGAGCTCGACGGCGCGCTGGGCCTGACGACGACGATCGAGCGCGAGCAGGTGCCGACGCTGGCCGGCCTGCTTCTGGTGGGCACCGAGGACGTGCTGCGCCGCCTCGTGCCGACCCACGAGGTGGCGTACCAGGTGCTCGAGGGAACTGAAGTCCGGGTGAACAAGACGACGCGGGCACCGCTGCTGCGATCGCTGGAGGAGGTGTTCGCCGCCTTCGAGGGGCGAATCGTCGAGCAGGAGCTGCAGGCCGGCCTCTTCCGGGTGCGCGTGCCCAACATCGAGCCGCGAGTGCTGCGCGAGGCGGTCATCAACGCGGTGACGCATCGCGACTACGGGCGACCGGCCCGGTGCGCATCGGGTGGGACGAGAGCGGCGTTACCGTGAGCAACCCGGGCGGGTTCGTCGAGGGCGTGACGCTCGAGAACATCCTGCGGACAGAGCCCCGGCCGCGGAACCCGCTGCCGAATCGCGACTCTCGCGACGCGAAGGTGGCCGGCTCGGCTGCGCGCTCGGCAGCCGAGGATTCACCGAGCCACGTCGCCTCTCACTTGGGCGTTCTGAACAGCCCGTTGCCCCAACCCGCGCCGCCGAGGAAGTAGACGTAGTTGGCATCGACCGCGATGTTGTACGCCCTCAGGTTGTCCAGGAGCAACGTCGAGCTGCCTCCGCCCACAGGCGCCTTGTAGAGCGCCTGGCTGTTGCCAGAGTCGGTAATCCAGTACGCATTCGCGGCGTCGACCGCGACGGAGTATGGAGCCTGGCCCGAAGCGATGACGAGCGGCGTGCCGCCAACGGACGTCCCCTTCACCAACCCGTCAAACGCCCCGGTCGCGGAGGGGGGCACGATCCACGCCACCCGTCCCGAGCGGGCGTCGACATGGTTGATGTAGCGACCCGGGTTGTCCACGGTGGTGCTCGAACCTCCCGGCGCGACGGCGATCGAGACCACCCTGCGCAGCCCCGCCGAAGCGACGTACAGGTTGGGCAAGAGGAGCGCGAGGCTCGGATTGCCGCCCCCAGTCAGGGTGTAGAGACTGCCCGGCGCGCCGCCGGAGACAGGCAGCGACCAGACGTAGCACTGCGTCGCGCTGGAGGTGTCACAGGCGGACCAGTAGACGGTGGTCGAGTCGCGCACCACGATGTCCATCGGGAAGTACTGCCCGGAGGCCAGCACTCGCCGCGTGGCGGTCGACAACGACTGGGCCACCACCGTGCTGTCGGCGATGCTCGTCCAGTACAGGTTCTGGGAGTCGACCGCGATGGACACGGGCCAATTGAGCCCTGACGCCACCACCTGGCCCGCTCCGCCCGAGGTGGGGACGCGCCAGATCCGCATGTTCGTCGTGCTGTTGTTCTGGTCGAGGAAGTAGACATTCTGTCCCAACGGATCGACCACGATTCTGTGGCCGCCGCTGCTGATTCCGCCGTTGGTCGACTGGAGCAGGGTGGCGTTGATGCATGGGGCGCCGCTGGAGGAGCCGCAGGTTTGCGAAGGTGCACACACCGTGCAGGCCGCACCGCCCCTGCCGCACGCGCTGTTCGTCGTACCCGACTGACACTGCCCGCCCGAGCAGCAACCGCCGCACGAGGTACCGTCGCAGACGCAGCTCCCGCTCACGCAGCGGAGGCCGCTCCCGCACGAGCCCGTCATGCACGTCCCTCCGCACCCGTCGCTCGCACCGCACGACCTTCCCGTGCAGTCGGGCACGCACGCGCACGCTCCCGACCGGCACTGCTCGTTGCCCGCGCACCGGACCGCGCAGTCCCCGCAGTGCAGCTCGTCGCTCGCCAGGTCGACGCATGCGCCGGAGCAGTTCTCCAGGCCGGGACCGCACGCCGCCTGGCACGTGCCCTCGTTGCACACCTCGCCCGCAGCGCACCGCCGGTCGCACGTACCGCAGTTCCGGGGATCGGTCGTCAGGTCGACGCAGACTGCCGAGCAGCTCGTCAGGCCGGG
>JACRCY010000186.1 GCA_016218785.1 Deltaproteobacteria bacterium | reverse complement strand
GGGCGGCCTTGGCCGCCTTGGCTTCCCTGGCGGAGACGGGGGCCTTCGCCGGCTGCGAGGCCGCCTTCCCGGCCGCGGCCGCGGGGCGCGACGCAGGGGCGGGGGCCGGCTGGCTGGCCGCGTCCGGGTCCTCCTTCCAGCGCAGCGCCCGCGCCGCGTCGGCCTCGGCCAGCTTCACCGTGAGGTCGCCGACGCTCACCTCGACGCCCCGCGACTCGCCGTCCTTGCTCTTCTTGATCGACGGCACGAGCGCCAGGTAGGGCAGCTCGAGGTCGATGTCGGGGATGCGGCCGACCACCTCCTCGGCGGGCTGACTCGCGGGCTGGGACGCGGGTGCGAGGTGCGGCGCCTCGGTGAGATCGTCGAAGGTCACCTTGACCTGCCCGGCATAGGGCCGCCGCGCCTGAAGGAACCTCGTCCGCTCCTCGCGGTCGTGGTGGCCCACGGGGCCACGGTAGGGGAGGCGGCGATCCAGCTCCTCGAGCCCCTGCAGCACCGCCGCCTCCGCGGCCCGCTGCGCGCGCATGTCGAGGGTGGTGGTCACGTTCACGCCGTTGGCGTACAGCTCTTCGGCGCCGAACTTCTTGGTCAGGTGGCGGCGCACGTGCTCGGCGAAGTAGGGCGCCGCCACGTGGCTGCGCGAGGCCACGCGCAGGATCAGGGCGATGGGCTCCTCGCGCGCCCGCTGCGCGTCGGCGGCGGTGATGTGCCTCTCCTCGACCATGCGGTCGAGGACGTACGACTGGCGGTTGCGGGCCCGCTGGAAGCGCGCGTAGGGGGAGTCGGAGGTCGGCGCCTTGGGGAGACCGGCGAGCATGGCGCCCTCGGCGAGCGAGAGGTCGTTCACGTCCTTGGCGAAGTAGATCTCCGCTGCGGCCTGGACGCCGTAGGCGCCGTGGCCGAGGTAGACGTGGTTGAGGTAGATGTTGAGGATCTGGTCCTTGGTGAGCTCCCCCTCGATCCGGTGCGCGAGGATCACCTCGCGGATCTTGCGCTGCGTGGTGCGCTCGGGGCTGAGCAGGATGAGGCGCGCCACCTGCTGCGTGATCGTCGAGGCCCCCTGCACGACGCGGCCCGCGCGCCAGTTCTTGTACGCGGCGCGGCCGATGCCCACCGGGTCCACGCCCGCGTGCTGGTAGAAGCGCGCGTCCTCGGCGGCCACGAACGCCCTGATCACGTGCTGCGGGACGCGCCCGATGGGGACCGTGATGCGCTTCTGCAGGAAGAACTCGCCGATCAGCTCGCCGTCGGCCGAGAAGACCCGGCTGGCGCGCGGCGGCTGGTAGATGTGGATCGCGCGCAGGTCGCGCGGCAGGTCCTGGTCGAACTCGCGGTAGCCCCAGTAGGCCATCGCGGCCCCGAAGGCGCCGCCCATGAGGAACAGGAGCAGGAGGAAGCGCAGCACGGAGAACCGCTTCCGTCTCCGCTTGCCCTTCTCGGGCTTCTCCGGTTTCTTGGACCTCGGCGGCTCCTTGGCCCTGCCTCTGCGCCTCCGGGTGCCCCCGTCCTCCTCCTCCCCTTCGCCCTCCCCCTCGGCGCCGGGCCCCGCGTCCGCGTCCCCCTCGTCGGCATCGGCGTCGACCGCAGGCTTCGCGGGCACGCCATGGAGGCCCGACGCGTCCACCTCGAGATCGGCATGGAGGTCGGCCTCGAGGTCGTCCTCGGGGTCGGGCGCGTCGTCGACCTCGGTCCTCGCGGTGTCGGCGTCGGCCTCCATCCGGGCAGCGACCTCGTCGTCCACCTCGATGGCCGGCTCGTCCGCGCCGGGCCCCTTCTTCTCCTCACCGTCGGCGGACATGGGGTCGTGCTCCGCTCCTTGAGCTATGTGCGCAACCCTCGCGGGAGTCAAATTCCTGTCCGCCTCGCCGTCGCTCACGGTACACTGACCCGGCCGTGGCTCAGGCGCGGGGGCATCGGTGATTCGGTGGCGCGCGGCCCGGGCGGCGGGAGCTACTACCCCGGCACGCTCGGGTGCCGGCCCGACTGCGTCCTCGACGCGAGCGGGTGCGGCGGGTACTGCGGGGACGGGGTGCGGCAGGCCGGCGAGGCGTGCGACGGCCACGACTTCGGGGGGCTCTCCTGCGCCGACTCCCGCGTCGAGCCGGCACTCGGCGCGCCCGGACGGTGGACCCTCTACGTTTTCGGTTTTCGCGCGAGGCAAGTCATCGATTCCTCGACGGCCAGATCGAGAACTTGCGTGCTCCTGCAGGGCGCGTAGTCTGGCGACACCACTGGTATGGCCAGCGCCAGTGCCCCGCCGACGCGAGACCTTTCAGGCGCTTTCCGGCGGTGCTCGCCACGCAGCATTCGAACTTGCGGCGCGGAGGCCCTTCCGGGCGTGTTCGGCGTAGAGGGTCCACCCGGACGCGCTTGCGTGCCCGTGCCGTTCATCTTACACTGCGGGTAAGATGAAGGCGGCGACGAGAATCACCAGCAAGGGCCAGGTGGTGATCCCCAAGCGCATCCGGGACCGGCTCCGCTGGCGTCCCGGCACGCGGCTCGAGGTGGACGAGCTCCACGACGGGGGCGTGCGCCTCGCCCCGCCCCGCGCGCCGGCGGACGAGTTCGAGCGGCTGCTGGCCAGCGTCGTCGGCTGCCTGACCGACGGTGACGCGATCGCGGCGCTCGAGACAGAGCACCGGACCGAGGTGGCCCGCGATGCGCGCCGGCGCCGTCCTTGATGCCTGGGCGGTGCTGGCGCTGCTCCAGCGCGAAGCGTCGGTCCATCGTGTCATCCAGCGCTACCTGCGGCGGGCGCACTCGGGGAGCCTGCGGCTCCTCCTGTGCTGGATCAACCTGGGCGAGGTCTACTACCGGCTGATCCAGAGCCTCGGCGAGGAGCGGGGCGGGGCCCGGCTGGCCCTGATACGGACCCTTCCGGTGGAGCTGGTGCCCGTGCGGGAACCCCTCGTGCTCGAGGCCGCACGCCTCAAGGCGCGACATCGGGTGTCCTGCGCCGACGCCTTCGCCGTCGCGACCGCGCGGCTCGAAGGGCTCCCGCTGCTCACCGGGGACCCCGAGATCCTGGCGCTCCCGCGTGACGTGGTCCGCGTGCGGCGGCTGGAACGCTGAACGACTGCGCCCGGTCGGCACCATGACGACGCGGGGGCCAGAGGCAGTCTCCCCGGGCGCTGGCACTCGGGTTCGCGCCCGAAGCGATTGTTGCCCGACCACCGTTGCGGTAGCATGGATGCTGGTGGGGTCGCTGGCCGACATGCAGCCGTGCGCCCGGTGCGGGTCGGTGCATCGTCCGGGGGATCCCCGCTGCCCCGCGAACCTGGCCGGGCGCTCCACGCTCGACGCGCAGCTCGCGCGCGACGTGGACGAGCAGCGGGTGATCGACCCGCTCCTCGGCCAGATGGTGGGGGAGTACGAGGTCCGCGAGGTCCTCGGCCGCGGCGGCATGGGCGTGGTCTACGGCGGCGTGCAGCCGGTCATCGGCAAGCCGGTCGCCATCAAGGTGCTGCACTCGTCCCTGTCGCACGACCCGTCGGGGATGAAGCGGTTCGTGGCCGAGGCGCGCGCCGTCAACCGCATCCGGCACCGGAACATCGTCGACATCTTCGCGTTCGGCGCGCTGCCGGACGGCTCGCAGTACCTCGTGATGGAGCGCCTCGACGGGCGCACGCTCACCGACTATCTCAAGGAGCGCCGCACCACCGGCTACGCCGACGCGCTGGCCATCCTCCCGCAGGTCCTCGACGCGCTCGAGGCCGCGCACCAGCGCAATATCGTCCACCGCGACCTCAAGCCCGACAACATCTTCCTGTGCGACCAGCCCGCCGGGGCAGTGCTCGTCAAGCTGATGGACTTCGGCATCGCCAAGTTCGCCGACGACACGGGCGCCAGCCACATGACCAAGACCGGCGTCCCCATGGGCACGCCGCGCTACATGTCGCCCGAGCACTGCCAGGGCCGGGGGATGGACCACCGCGCCGACATCTACTCGCTCGGCGTCATCCTCTACCGCATGTTCTGCGGGAGCGAGCCGTTCACCGGCGGCACGATCATGGAGGTGATGCTGGCGCACATGACGCTGCCGCCGCCGCCGCCGCGACAGCTGGCCACGCTCCCCGAGGAGCTCGAGGGGGTCATTCTCCAGTGCCTCGCCAAGGACAAGAGCGAGCGGCCGGAGTCGGTGGCCGCGCTGCGCGCCCTGCTGCTGCCGCTGCTCGACCGGCTCGCGGCCGGGGGCGGGG
>JACRCY010000188.1 GCA_016218785.1 Deltaproteobacteria bacterium | reverse complement strand
CTGCAGGTTTCACTTGATGTTGCGGCCTGCGCGCTTGCCTCCCGCTGTACGGCTTCCGCCGCTTCACGGGCTCTTGACGCCCCGCTCGGGCGCAGGGGTCTCCCCCCGACACCTGGGGCCTGCTACCCGGCGCACCGACGCCTACCGGGACGGGACTTGCACCCGCTGGAGAGGCGCAGCGCGAAGCCGTTGCCCCAGCCCTCTCGGACTGTCGGTCGTCTTCGTCGCGACGCACCATGGACGCATGATACCCTACGGCGCCACTACGCGACCGGGGCCCCGCAGTGGGCTCGCGGGGGAGAGTCCATGGCCACCATCCACCGCATCGGCGGGCCGGAGAACCCGTCGGAGGCCCGGGCCATCCGCGAGCTGGCGGGCGCGCTGCCGCTCGACCTGGACCTCCTGCGCCGCGAGCTCGGCACGCCCGGCTGCGAGGACTTCATGGCGCACCCGCAGGACGCCATCGACACCATCCAGAAGATGTGCGCCTTCGCCCCGGCCGCGCGCTACGCGACCATGGACGGCGTCATCGAGGACCTGGAACTCATCGGCGATTGAGGGTCTCCGGCGGCGCGGGGATCGGCTATTCTCGCGACCACCGCGGGAGGATGGGCCCCATGGCGAAGCTCTACTTCTACTACTCGGCCATGAACGCCGGGAAATCGACCATCATGCTGCAGTCGAGCTACAACTACCGCGAGCGCGGCATGCACACGCTCGTCCTGACACCCGCCATCGACACGCGCGCGGGCACGGGGCGGGTGAAGTCGCGCATCGGCCTCGAGGCGAGCGCCAACGCGTTCGCGGCCGGGGACGACCTCCTCGCCCTCACCCGCGCCGAGCACATGAAGGAGAAGCTCTCGTGCGTGCTGGTGGACGAGGCGCAGTTCCTGTCGCGCGTCCAGGTCGACCAGCTCACCGAGGTCGCCGACGACCTCGGCATCCCCGTGCTCTGCTACGGGCTCCGCACCGACTTCCAGGGGAGCCTCTTCCCGGGGAGCGAGCGGCTGCTCGCGGTCGCCGACAACCTGAACGAGATCAAGACCATCTGCCACTGCGGCCGCAAGGCGACCATGAACCTGCGGGTGGACGCGAGCGGGCGCGCCGTGCGCGAGGGGGAGCAGATCGAGATCGGCGGCAACGAGCGCTACGTCGCCGTGTGCCGCCGGCACTTCAAGGACGGCCGGGCCAGCTAGCCCGGCGGGACGGAGGGCTACCCCAGCCGGTCGATCCTGCCCAGCTCCAGCGCGCGCGCCGCGGTCGCCCCCAGGATCCGCACGCCGAAGATCATCGCGGCGAAGCGCGGGTCCTTGGTGTGCCCCTCGACGAAGCGCTGGTAGATCTGCTGCGCGATGGTGGCGACCTTGAGCAGGGCGAAGACGTAGTAGAAGAGGACGCCCCGTACGTCGCGTCCGCTCCGCTCCGTGTAGCGGACGACCACCTCGGCGCGCGTCAGGTTGCCCGGCAGCGTGGTGGGCCCGAAGGGGAGCATGCGGTGCTCGGGCGAGTCGTCGGGGTCGACCCAGTAGCCGAGGCTGGTGCCGAGGTCCATGAGCGGATCGCCGACGGACGCCATCTCCCAGTCGAGCACGGCCACGACACGGGTGAGGTCGTCGGGGTCGAGCACGACGTTGTAGTACTTGTAGTCGTTGTGGATGATGGCCGCTCCAGACTCCGGCGGGAGGTGGCAGGGCAGCCACGCGGCGGCCGCCTCGAGCGCGGGCACCTCGTCGGTCTTGGCGTCGAAGTAGCGGCGCGTCCACCCTTCGACCTGGCGGCGCACGTACCCCTCCGGGTGGCCGACGTCGGCGAGGCCGGCGGCGGCGACGTCCACCGCGTGCAGCTCCGCGAGGCCGTCGACGAGCGCCTCGCACAGGCGCCGCACGGCCGCGGGCGCGAGCCCGGCGGCCGCCTTCGGCTGCCGGCCGCGCAGGATCACGCCCCGCACGCGCTCCATGAGGTAGAAGGGGGCGCCGATCACGGCCGGGTCGGCGCAGTAGAGGAGCGGCCGCGGCGCCTTCGGGTACACGCGGCAGAGCCCGGCGAGGATGCGGTGCTCGCGCCCCATGTCGTGGGCGGTCTTGACCCGGGTGCCGAAGGGGGGCCGCCGCAGCACCAGCTCGCGGTCGCCGGCGCGCAGGAGGTAGGTCAGGTTCGAGTGGCCGCTCGGGAACTGCTCCACCACGAGGGGGCCGGCCAACCCGTCGAGGTGGGCCTGCAGGTGGGCCGTGAGGGCCGGGAGGTCGAGCTCCTCGCCGGGGCGCACGGCGCGCGACGCATCGAGGTGGAGGGTCTCGGCCATGACGCGTCCCCGCCTATGGCGAGGAGGAGATCTTCAGCCCGTGCTCCCGGAGGATGCGGCGTGCCACCACGGTCTTGTGCACCTCGTCGGGGCCGTCGTAGATGCGGGCCGCGCGCTCGTGGGCGTACCAGTAGGCCAGCGGGGTGTCGTCGGTCATGCCCAGGGCGCCGTGCACCTGGATCGCCCGATCGAGCACGCGCTGCAGCACGTTCGCCACGGTGAACTTGATGAGCGAGATCTCCTCGCGCGCGGCGTAGGCCCCCTCCGCATCGATCTTCCAGGCGGCGTGCAGCACCATGAGCCGCGCGCCGTTGATCTCGGCGCGGCTGTCGGCGATCCACTGCTGCACGATCTGGCGCGTGCCGAGGGGCTTGCCGGGGCCGAGCTCGCGCTGCGCGGCCCGCTGGCACATCAGCTCGAAGGCCCGCTCGCAGATGCCGATCCAGCGCATGCAGTGGTGGATGCGGCCGGGGCCGAGGCGGTCCTGCGCGATGATGAAGCCGGCCCCTTCGGCGCCGAGCGTGTTCGCCTGGGGCACGCGGCAGCTCTGGTAGCTCACCTCGGCGTGGCTGGCGTAGTCGCTGCCCTGGTCGCCCATGACCGAGACGTTGCGGACGAGCTCGAAGCCGGGCGTACCGGTCGGCACGATGATCATGCTGGCGCGCGAGTAGGGGCTGGGTGCCTCGGGGTTGGTGACCGCCATGCAGATGGCGAAGGCCGCGCCCTCGACGGCGGTGGCGAACCACTTCTGGCCGTTGATGACCCAGTCGCTCCCGTCCTTGCGCGCCGTGGTCCCCAGCCACACCGGGTTCGAGCCGGCGTACTCGGGCTCGGTCATGGTGAAGCAGCTGCGGATCTCGCCGCGGACGAGCGGGCGGAGCCAGCGCTCCTGCTGCTCCGCCGTGCCGTGGGCCATGAGGATCTCCATGTTCCCCACGTCGGGCGCCTGGCAGTTGAAGACGTAGTGGCCGATGGGGCTGCGCCCCAGCTCCTCGCTCATGAAGGCGAACTCGGTGAGCGAGAGGCCGCCGCCGCCGAGCGCCTCCGGGATGTGCGGCGCGAAGAGCCCGGTCTGCTGCGCCTTGGCGCGCTTCTCGGCGAGCACGGGCACGAGCTCGCGGAACGGCCGCGACCGGAGGGCCAGCTCCAGGGGGTAGATCTCGCGCTGCATGAAGTCGCGGACGATCTGCCGGATGTTGCGGACGCGCTCGGGAATCGTGAACTCCACGGCGGCCTCCTCGACGGTTCGGTGCGCGCGTATGATACCCGCTGGGGGACATGCCCGGGCCGGAAACCCGGGTCAGGTCAGCCGCTTCCAGTAGTAGAAGCCGATGACCACGACCGCGGCCGGCACGCCGAGGGCGAGCGGGTTCCACAGCCCCGAGGCGATGAGCACGATCTGGTTGATGGCGGCGAACGTGGTGTAGGCGACCACGGCCCAGCGCCGGAGCTTCCACAGGCCCAGCATGCAGGTGAGGCCGATGAGCGCGGCCGCGCCCAGGTAGGGCGCGTACCACGGGGCGATCTTCCAGGTCGTGGGCAGGAACAGCAGCGGCACCGTGAAGGCCGCGCCGATGAAGCCCAGGATGCAGATCACGGTGATGGCCGTGGGGCGCTCCGGCCGTGCCGGCGACGACGGTGGGGGCGGCGACGGCGGCGGGTACGGGGTCATCGCGGGGTCGGGCGTCACGGCCGCTCCAGGTCGCGCAGGTCGTCGGCGCCGAGCGTCAGCCCGGCCGCCGCCACGTTCTCCTCCAGGTGCTTGACGCGCCCGGTCCCGGGGATGGGCAGCATGCAGGGCGAGCGCCGCAGGAGCCAGGCCAGGGCGACCTGCGCCGGGGTGGCCTGGTGGCGCTCGGCCACCCGACGCAGCGGGCCGCCGGCGCGGACCAGCCGCCCGTCCCCGAGCGGGAAGTAGGGGATGAAGGCGAGGCCGAGGCGCGTGCAGGCCTGGAGCACCGGGTCTGAGCCCCGGTTGGCCAGGTGGTAGTGGTTCTGCACCGACACGATCGGCACCACGCGCCGCGCCCGCTCGAGCTGGCGCACGTCGACGTTGGAGAGGCCGACGTGGCGGATCTTGCCGGCGGCGCGCAGCTCGGCGAGCGTGCCCACCGACTCCTCGAGCGGCACGCGCGAGTCGATGGTGTGGAGCTGGTACAGGTCCATGCGCTCGAGGCGCAGGCGGTGCAGGCTCGCCTCGAGCGCCTCCCGCAGGTGCGCGGGCCGCCCGTCCGGCTCCCACCCGTGCGGGCCCGACCGCACCACGCCCCCCTTGGTGGCGATGACCAGGCCGGCGGGGTACGGGTGCAGGGTCTCGGCGATGAGGCGCTCGCTCACCTCCGGCCCGTAGCAATCGGCCGTGTCGATCAGCCCGACGCCCAGGGCCACGGCCCGGCGCAGCACGCGCAGCGCCTCGGCGCGGTCGGCGGGCTCGCCCCACACGTCCGCGCCGGTGACGCGCATGGCGCCGAACCCCAGGCGGCGGACCTCGAGGTCGCCGCCGAGCTTGAAGGTCCCCTCGGGGGCCGTGACTCGCTCGCTCATCGTGGCTCCTCGCCGCCCGTCATGGGCCTACTGCCGCTGCGCCTTCTCCTCGATCGCCCAGGCGTTGCGGTGACGCGCCTCGGGCAGGTGCGCGTCCCAGCAGGCGAGGGAGCAGAACACGAGCTTGAGTCGCCCGCTGTTACAGGTCGAGACCGAGCAGCGGTAGAAGACCGCGCCGACGGGGATCACCTTCCGACACATGGAGCAGACCGCGAAGCGCGATTCGGCCATCGGCTCCTCCTCTGCCGACGGTACCACGCGTCTGGCGGGATGCAACCGTGGTCGCACCGGCGCCGGGTCCGGTGCAGGCGGGGTTGAATTCAGCCATTGTTTTTCTGAACAATTGCCTCAAATATACAAGGTATGCGCTACATCCCCCGCCACGCCGCGCGGGCGCTCGCCGGGCTGCTCCGCAACTTCCCGGCCGTGCTCGTCTATGGCCCGCGTCAGTGCGGCAAGAGCACCCTGGTCCGCGCGCAGTACCCTGCGTGGGT
Organism: Deltaproteobacteria bacterium; assembly: GCA_016218785.1. Classification (GTDB taxonomy): domain Bacteria; phylum Myxococcota_A; class Polyangia; order JACRCY01; family JACRCY01; genus JACRCY01. The sequence continues at coordinate 1,977 of JACRCY010000188.1, read as the reverse complement.
CCACCTCGACCTCGAGCGGCCGGTGGACTACTCGCTCCTCCAGGCCGACCTGGAAGGTTTCTTCGACGCCAACCCGCGGCGCGTCGTGATCGACGAAGCCCAGCGGCTGCCCGAGCTCTTTCCAGCACTGCGGCACGTCATCGACCGCGCCCCGGGACGGGGCCGCTTCCTCCTCCTCGGGTCGGCGCATCCGGCGTTCCTGCGCACGGCGTCCGAGACGCTGGCCGGCCGGCTCGGGCTGCTCGAGCTGACGCCGTTCACCGTGCGGGAACTGGCCGCGGTGGGCCGCAGGAGGGAGCGCTGGTTCTGGGGTGGGTTTCCACCGGTACATGCCCGGAGGAACGCCGTCGCCCGGGCCGCCTGGCTGGACAGCTACGTGAGCGCGTTCCTCGAGCGCGACCTGCCCAGCCTGGGGCCGCGTCTGCCGGCGCCGCGGTTGCGGGCGCTGTGGACCATGCTCACCCACGTGCACGGGAGCCTGCTCAACGTGTCGGATCTGGCGCGCTCGTTGACGGTCTCGTCGCACACGGTGGCCGACCATCTCGACGTCCTCGAGGCGGCCCAGATGGTCCGCCGTCTGGCCCCTCACCACGCGAACGTCCAGAAGCGGCTGACCAAGAGCCCCAAGGTCTACGTCCGCGACACGGGGCTGCTCCACTTTCTCGCCGGCCTGCGGCGACCGGGCGAGCTGCTGACCTGGCCACGGCGTGGCCACTCCTTCGAGGGCCTGGTGGTGGAGGAGCTGTGCACCCTGGCGGTCGCGAGTCTGGTGCGTCCCGAGCTCAGCTTCTGGCGCACCCAGGCCGGGGCCGAGGTCGACTTGCTGATCGGCGACGGCCGCCGGCTGCTACCGGTGGAGATCAAGCTCGGCGCCAGCGTGGACCGCCACGGCCTCGCCGGGCTGCGCCAGTGCATGGCGGACCTGGGGCTGCGACGCGGCCTGGTCGTCTACACGGGCACCGAGCGTCGCGCGCTGGGCCGGGGGATCGAGCTGGTGCCTTGGTCCGAGATCGCCGCGGGCCGCGAGACTCTCGGCCTCGGCGCACGGTAGGGACCACCTGGCCGTGTCCCCCGCAACCCCATCGCCAGCGGCGCCGGACCCGCCGGCGTCGCCGGTGGACGAGCCGGCTCTCGGCGCTGGAGGCGGGGCGCGGTCGAGGTGGCTCCTCTGGTGCGGCCGCGTGCTCGCGGTGGCGGTCCTGCTCGTAGTCGCCCACCGGGCGCTCCAGCCGATGGACGAGACCGACCTCTTCTTCCACCTGAAGCTGGGCGACACCATCCTCGAGCAGCACCGGATCCCGTTCCGCAACCTCTTCTCCTTCACCTATCCGGACCACCCCGACCCCGATCTGGCCTGGGGCTTCCAGGTAGCCGTGGCGCTCGCCTACCGCCTCGGCGGCTTCGAGGCGATCGTGCTCCTCAAGACCCTGCTCTTCGTGGCCGCGCTGGGCCTCGTCTTCGCGGCGGCGCGGCGCCGCGGCGCGGGGCCGGTCGCCGCCGCCGTGGCCACGCTGCTGGCGACGTGGGCCGCGGACCAGCGCCTGGTCGAGCGGCCCCACCTCGTCACCTTCGTGGGGATCGCGGCGCTCGGGTGGGGTCTCGATTGGATCACGGCCCGGCCGCGGCGGCTCCTCGTGCTGCCGCCGCTGGTGGCCGTGTGGGCCAACTTCCACGCCGGGGTGTTCTTCGCGCCGCTGATCGTGGCGGCGTACGGGGCCGGGCTGTGGCTGGAGGCCGGGGCCGGCCCGGCGCCCGAGGCGGCGGCCGATCCGACGATAGCCGTCGCGGCCACGCGGCGCCGGGCGGGCTTCACGCTCCTCGGCGCCCTCGGTTGCGCGGCGGCGGCGTTCGCCTCCCCGGGCGGTCGCTGGCTCCCCGGCTACCTGGGGTGGCACACCGGGCTCGGCGCGACCCGCAACGTCGAGGAGTTCCGGGTCGCCGAGCTCAGCAGCGATCCGGGCTTCTTCGCGCTCGTGG
>JACRCY010000187.1 GCA_016218785.1 Deltaproteobacteria bacterium | reverse complement strand
GCCGAGGCGCGGGTGGCCGAGCTGACCGCGACCCTCAACGACCCGGCCGTCTACCGGGGGCGCAGCCGCGACGTGCCCGCGCTGGTCGCGGCGCTCGACGAGGCGCGGCTCGAGGTGGACCGCCGCTACGCGCGCTGGCAGGAGCTGGAGTCAGTGGCGGCCGCGAGCCGGTGACGGGGCGGCCGGGAAGGGGACGGGCGAGCTACTCGGGCGCCTTGGCGGGCGCGGGCGCCTTGGCGGGCGCGGGCGCATTGGCGGGCGCGGGCGCCTTGGCGGGCGTGGGCGCCTTGGCGGGGGGCGCTTTGGCGGGCGGCGCCTCCTGGGCGAGCGCCGGGACCGCGGCCCGCAGCAGCGCGAGGGCCAGCAGGCAGCGTGGTCGTCTGAGCACGGCGGCAGTCTACACGGAAAACGTCATTGCCGTCAGGGGCTGATCGCCCGCGCCGCGCGCTCGCCCTCCTGATCGAGGAGCGAGTCGTCCTCGAGCCCGGACGGGAGCCCGGCGGCGGCCATCCGCCGGGTGCTCGACGACGCCGTGGCCGCGATCCACGCGCGCGACGTCAACCGCGCCGGCAGGCACCTCTCGCCTGTCTATCGGGACCGGCTCGGCCGCACGGGGCGGGAGGTGCGGCAGGCCGCCTTCTTCGTGCTCCGCCGCGGGCCGGTCTACGTGGTCCTCGGCGACACGAAGTTCGAGGTCGAGCTCGGCGGTGACCGCGCCCGCGTGACCACGACCGCCTACGCGGTGCAGGGGCAGCCCGAGGTGCGGCGGCTCCGCGACCTCGTGCCCCGGGACGCGGAGCGGCTGGAGCTGACGCTGCGCTTCGCCCTCGAGGACAGGCGCTGGCGGGTCCGCGCCATCGACGGCGACGACCTGGCGATGCCGGGCATGCGGCCCAGCGGGGTCGACACCACGGTCAGCGTCGCGTGCAGATGGAGATCGAGGAAGTCCGAGCCCACCGCAGCACCACCGCCAGGATACCAGGATCGGTGCCGGCCGGGGGTGGGATCGTATCGGCGCCCGTCAGCGCCCGGACTGGTACTCGATCAGCTTGCGCGCGGTGCCCACGATCGAGTCCTCGACCCGCTCGCCGAGCGAGACGATCTCCTCGTAGTGGTCGCCCGGCGCCTGCTCGAGGTACGGGACCAGCGGGTCGAGCTTGAAATCGTAGGCCGGCACGATGTAGCCGATCTCGTCGTTGGCCAGGCCGAAGACCATGCGGTGCTCGCCGGCCATGAGGTCGCGGAGGTAGGGGGGCGGCGGCGCCGCCGCGAGGTCCGGCGGGTTGGGGTTGTCGGGCTCGATCAGCGCGTAGGTGCCGCGGTAGCTGCCGTCGTAGCCGCCGAGGAACAGCTCGGGGAAGAGCTCGCCCGGCACGGTGATGATCGAGGCGGGACCGAAGGTGACGTAGTCGATCTCGGTCCTGATGTGCGGCAGGTTGCCGACGTCGATCGGCGATCGGGGGTCGTACTCGTACAGCGCGCGGTCGAAGATGCCGAAGAAGTAGGCGACGTGGAGGGCCGTGTTGTCCAAGGGGGCGACGAACGAGATGGTGCGGAAGGCGAGGTCGGGCGCGGCCTCCAGGACGGCGCCGCCGCCGGGGCCGAGGGCGCGCAGGGCGAAGGCCGCCACGCCGTGGCCGATGGCCGCGGCCGCGGCGAAGCTCTCCTGCTGGGCCGCCGGGACGGGCGTGCCGTCGTCGGCGATCGGCCGCGTGTGCAGCGTGGTCATGAGGCCGCCGACGGCCCCGTTGACGTAGATCACCGGGGCCCCGGTCCCCGCGTAGGTGGTCCCCTGGCGCGTGAACCCCTCCTCCATGCCCGTGCGCAGGTAGTGGGGGAAGTCGGACGTGATGGCCGTGTTGTCGCCGCCGAGCGCCTCGGGGTGGTTCGACCAGTTGACCAGCGTGGCGATGCGGGCGCCACCCCCGGCCGCGGCGAAGTCGAGGACGGTCAGCCGCGGGTTGATGACCGTCGGCGCGCGGCTGTCGTCGACGTAGGGCGTGAGGTCGCCGCCGGCGTCCTCGACGTCGATGCCCGCGAAGGTCGCGACGGCCGGCTGCAGCGCCGCGGCCGCGGCCACGATCGACTCGGCGCAGCGCTGCCCGACCATGGCGTTGTAGGCCAGGTAGACGCCGCTCTCGTGCTGGTCCGGGCCCCATATCCCCAAGGTGTCGGGGCCCTCGTGGTTGTGGGTGGTCATGACCAGCACGAGGTCGAGGTCGGGCCGCTGCGCCTTCACCTGTGCGCGGATCTTCAGGACCTCGTCGTAGAACAGGCCCACCAGGTCGAGGACCGCGATGGCCACGGTCAGGCCGCGGCTGCGGATCACCAGCGCCCGCGACCAGAGCGGGTCGTGCACCGCGGTCGCCACGCGGGCGCTGCCGAAGCCGGCCACGAACACCGGGTTGAACACGCCGTCGCCGTCGACGTCGGTCCACGGCTCGCTCTCCTGCCACTGGCCGTCGCCGTTCTCGTCGGTGTAGGTGTCGCGGGCGGCCAGGTCGGGGGTGATGTCGGCCTGCGCGTAACCGACCTCGAAGGGGCCCGCGGGATCGCCGGGGCACTCGCTCGACCCCGGGCAGACGAGATCGGGCACGAAGCCCCCGTCGGGGACCCCGCTCGAGCCGCCGCAGCCGAGGCCCCCGCAGACGACGACGGCGGCGACGCCGAGGGCGACGACGAGCACGCTGGTCAGGCGCATGATGTGACCAGTCTATCAGACGCCGCGGCCCTTGCGGCGCGGGCACGCGACCCTGTAGCATCGAGGGCAGCGGGCGGGCACCCCGCGGGTCCGATGGGGAGAGACACACCCAGCAACGGCGACGGCCTCGTCGCTGTCGAGCAGGCCGTGCGCGCGGTCGAGCCGGGCGCGCTCCTGGTCGAGCCGCGGCTGCTCCGCCGCGTCATCAAGAAGCACTACCACCTGGGCGGCCTGGGCCTGGCCGTGCCGCACGACCGCTGCCTGGCGCTCGGGCGGGAGGAGCTGCTCGCCATCGTGGGGCCGGAGCGCCTCGGGCCGGCCGCGCGCGACCTCCCGGCGACCGCGATCCTGCTGCAGCGCCCCGCGGTCGACGGCAGCGAGGACGCCGCCGCCCGGGCCCTGACCGCGCTGTGGCGTGTGCTCTTCCACAGCCGCGTCCACGTCGAGCTGCAGCGGCGGCTGCAGGACGGCTCGCTCACCGACGCCGCCATCCGTGGCCGCGTGCACCGCATCGGCCAGACCGAGTTCGACGAGATCCGGCTGGTGCTGCGCCAGGACAACCACCTGCTGCCGCCCTACGGCGATCGGACCACCTACGTCGAGTTCGCGGCGCTCTACCTGGAGCTGCGCCGCTTCGACCCGCGCGCCCTGACGAAGTTCTTCCCTACCCTCGATGACCTCGAGCAGGTGGACGCGGTCCTGGAGCAGGACGTGGACGCCGAGGCGGT
>JACRCY010000024.1 GCA_016218785.1 Deltaproteobacteria bacterium | reverse complement strand
GGAGATCTCACGGCATTCGTTGACGTTCCGCGGGCCGCCCCCTATACTGCGCGCAACTTCGTGGCGGGCCATCGAGCATGAGACTCTATAGCGGAAAGATTCCGCTCATCTGCGGCGAGATCGTGAAGCAGCTCACGGCGGAAGGGGACATCGAGACGTCCGAGCCGGCCGAGGTCGAGCTCGACGTCGAGTCGGTTCTCAAGGAGTACCTCCGGACCGATCGCGAGCTGACCGAGAAGGCGAAGGACGTCCTCGACAAGCGCAAGCTCCCCTACGGGCAGTTCGGCAAGGTCAAGCGCGCCATGGCCGACGAGCGCGGCTTCGGCCTGGGCGAGGAAGCGCTCAACTGGATCTGCTCCCAGATCACCGAGACCTTCATGCAGTCGGGGCACGTCGAGGAGATCTACTCCGACGACGCGACGCTCCGGAAGAAGATGCGCGAGATCCTCCGCAAGCACATGATGGTCGACGAGGAGCTGGACGAGGAGGTCCGCAAGCGCATCAAGAACCTCGAGGAAGGGACGCAGACCTGGGACGTCGAGTACGCCAAGGTCCTCGAGCAGATCAAGCGGAGCCGCGGGCTGGGCGACTAGCGCCGCGCTTCAGCAGAACTCCAACACCGCCTTCACCAGCTTCTCGATGCCGTCGGCTGCCTCGGAGATGCGGCCGGCCAGCATGTAGGCCGGCGTCGTCACGATGCGCCGGTCCTGGTCCACGGCGATCTCGCGGACCTGGCAGGCGACGTGCTTGCCGCCCATCTTCTCGACCGACGCGGCGGTCGCGGCGTCGGTGCCGATGGTCACCTGCGGGTGCTCGGGCCCGAGCAGCTTGGCGGCGACGACCGGGGCGATGCACTCGAACCCGAGCGGCTTGCGCGCGGCGTGCATCTCGCGCACGAAGCGGGCGACCTCCGCGTTGACCTCGCACCCGTCCTGCTTGAAGGCCCAGGTGCACAGGTTCTTGGCCGCGCCGTAGCCGCCCGGGAAGATGGCGGCGTCCACGCTCTTCGCGTCGAGCTTCGCCAGGTCGACGATCGCGCCGCGGGCGATGCGGGCCGCCTCGACGAGCACGTTGCGCCCCTCGCCGGCGGCCGCGTCGCCGGTCAGGTGGTTGACCACGTGCGCCTGCTCGACGTTCGGCGCCGCGCACACGATCTCGGCGCCGGCGCGGTCGAGCGCCAGCAGCGTGATCACGGCTTCGTGGATCTCGGCGCCGTCGTAGACGCCGCAACCTGACAGCACCACCGCAACCTTCTTCGCCATGGCTCTCTCCTTGCGCCTGCCTCCCCCGCTTGTACCGCCGTCCGGCGGCCGTTGGCAAGCACGGGCGACGCCAGGGCTCAGGGCCCGGGCGCGGCGGCCTTCGTGGCCGGGGGCGCGGCGGGAGCGGGCGTCTTCGGAGCGGGGGCCGACGCGGGCACCGCGGCCGGCGCCTTGACGGGCGAGCGCCACCGCAGCGCGGCGACCTCGCCGCGGCGCGCGTAGTCGAGCGCCTCGCCGAGCGCCAGTGCCGCCTCCTGCGGCGCGTGGAAGCCCATCGAGTTCTCGGCCGCGATGAAGTCGAGGCGCCACTGCGCCTTGCGCTGGAGCTCGAGCGCGTCCTTGAGCTGCTCCGGGGTGGCCCCCTCCTGCTTCACCGCCAGGATAGCGTCGAGCAGGTTCACCACGGCGGCGCCGGCGTGCTGCATCAGCTCGTAGTTGCGCTCCTGGATCGCCTCGACGCGCGCCTTGATCTCGCTCTCCGAGAGCTTGTGGCACGTCTGGCACGCGCGGTTGATGTTCAGCAGCGGGCTGCGCACCCAGTGGTCGGACACCTTGGCGGCGCCGTCGCGCATGTAGGGCATGTGGCAGTCGGCGCAGGCCACGTTGCTGCGGGCGTGGATGCCCTGGCTCCACAGCTCGAACTCCGGGTGCTGGGCCTTCAGGATGGCCGCGCCGGTCTCGGCGTGCTGGTAGTCGAAGAAGCGCGTGCCGTCGGGGAGCTTCGTCTCGTCCCAGAACCTCTCGACCTGCCCCACGCGCAGCCCCTGGCCCCACGGGAAGGTGAGCGGCAGCTGCGACGAGCAGTAGTACTCGACGTGGCACTGCCCGCAGACGTAGGAGCGCAGCTCGGTGCGGGTCGCGTCCCGGTTCGGGTCGTACGGCTGCTGCCGGCCGCCCGCGCGCCAGCGCGCGATCGAGGGCAGGTGCGGCACGGCCGCGCTCGACGCGGCCAGCCGGCGGATGCCCTCGTGCATTCCCCCGAGCCCCAGCGTCTCGCCGTGGCCCACGGAGCGGTGGCAGTGGACGCAGTGGACCGCCTCGGCGTCGCCCTCTTGCCATCCCACCAGGTGGTCGACCAGGTCGGCGTGGCAGCGCAGGCAGCTCCGCTGGAGGATGCGGCCGTTCAACGGCTTGATCCCGATCGGCTCGTCGAAGTCCTGCAGGGTGAACGCCTTCGAGTGGTTGAAACCGTTCGCCCCCTTGGCGAGCCACTTGCCGGCGAAGCCGTGCGGCAGGTGGCAGTCGACGCACGTGGCCACGCCGTGGTGGCTCCCCTGCGGCGTCGGGTTCGTCGCGCACCGGCAGTCTTCTCCCGGAGGGTCCGCCGCCCGGGGGAGCATGGTAGCACGACGCCGAGCGCCGTCAGCCCCCGCGCCTCAGCTTGACCCCCATCCGGCCTCGGGCTAAGTTGGTCCGCGTAGTGGCCAACATACTCGTCTACATCGAGCTCGCGGGGGATCGCCCGCTCCCGGCCTCGCTGGAGGCGCTGGGCGTCGGTCGGCGGATCGCCACCCGGCTGGGCGCGACCAACTACGCGCTCCTGCCCTGCGCGTCGCGCCCCTCGTACGGCGACGACGACATCATCACCGTGCTGTCGCGCAGCGGCGCCGACAAGGTGGTGCTGGTCACCCACCCGAAGCTCGCCGAGGCTCCGCTCCATGCCTCGCACGGCGGCGCCATCGCGACCGCCTGCGGCGCATTGCCGCCGACCCTGGTGCTCTTCGCCTCGACGCCCGGGGCGCGCGACCTGGCGCCGCGGCTGGCCGCCCAGCTCGCCGGGGTCTACATGGCCGAGCCCGGGCTGGCGCTCGGCCCCGACGGCTCGCTCACCCTGACCCGCACGACCCACGGCGGACACTGGACCCGAACGCTGCGCGCCGACGACCTCGAGCGCCCCGCGGTGCTGACGCTCGCCCCCGGCCGGGCCCCCCTGGGAACGGGCGACGAGGAGTCCGAGGTGGTGGTGCTCTCCCCCACCGCCGTCGGCGAGGGGTTCGACGAGCTGGGGCGCGAGGTCGACGCCGCCGCCCCCCTGGGGCACGCCCGCGTGGTGGTCGGCGGGGGCGCCGGCCTGGGCGCCGAGGCGCTCGGCGTGGCCAGCGACCTGGCGCGCGCCTTCGGCGGCGAGGCCGGGGTCACCCTGGCCGCGGCCCGCAAGACCAGCGCAGCCTCCGCGGAGCGCGTCATCGACGCGACCGAGCGGCGCATCGCCCCGCGGCTCTACATCGCGTGCGCCGCGTCCGGCTCCTTCTCGCACCTCGGCGCCGTCGGCGCCGAGACGGTGGTGGCGATCAACAACGATGCCCAGGCCCCGATCTTCGAAATCGCCAGGTACGGACTCGTCGCCGACGCGCGCGAAGCAGCCGCGGCGATCCGCGCCGCGCTCGAAAAGCGCGACTAGCCTCCGTATCGTGGCGCTGCTGCGGCGGCTCCGCGCCTCGCCCGACGGGGCGACGGCGGCGTCCATCCTCGGCCCGTGCGAGGAGGCCGCGCTCGGTACGGCTCTGTGGCTGCGCGCCGCCGTCACGCAGGGGGGCGGCAAGGCGCCCGTCGAGGTGCTCGCGGTCGGCCCCGACCAGGACGACGAGGCGCTCGCCTACGCGCTCGCGTGCGGCGCCGACGAGGCCTTCCGCGTCTGGAGCCCGGCGCTCGACGGCACCGACTTCTACGCCACGGCCCAGGTCCTGGCCGCGGCCGTCCGCCTGCGCGGCTCCACGTGGGTGCTCTGCGGCGACCGCTCCAGCGACGAGGCGCTCGGCGCGACCGGCCCGGCGGTGGCCGAGTTCCTGGGCGTGCCTCACCTCTCGGGAGCGCGCCACGTCCACCTCGCCGAGGAGGGCGCGCTGCTGGTGCGACACCGCGGCGGCGACGTCGTGCGCGAGCTCCGCGTGCGTCCCCCGGCCGTGCTGTGCGTCGCCGAGGGACCGGCGCCGCCACGGCCGCCGGCACCGGCCGCCCAGGCCGCGAAGAAGCGCCGCAGCCGCAAGGCCTCGCCCCAGCGCCTGGAGCTGTCGGCCCTCGGCATCATGGCGGAGCAGCTCCGGCACCGGCAGCGCTTCCTCGGCGCGGCCGAGCCGCGCGGCGGCTCCGCGGAGATCCTCCCCAGCGCCCAGGCGCTCGTCGACCGTCTCAAGTCGGACGGGCTGATCTGATCCCACGGGGCGGGCTGCCCGACTCGCTTCCACCGCTCGACCCGCACCAGCCGGCGCGGCCGATTCGTGGCCGGCTACGGAGTCTCCGCGTCCGCCTCGCGCGCCACCTCGGGGAGCAGCGCCAGGAGCGCCTCCCGGGTGTTGAGCGTCGGATCGTCCAGCACCCGCTCCAGGAGCCGCGCGAGCACCTTGCCCACCGGGGGGCCGGGCGGCAGCCCGAGCGCCTGCATCACGTCGGCGCCGCCGATCACCAGGTCCGACACCTTGAGCGCCGCCGCCTCGCGCAGCGCCTCGGCCACGCGTAGCCGCAGCGGGGCGATCTCGTCCTCGGGGTCGTCGCCGTGGCCGAAGCCGACGATGTCGGCGGCGCGCAGGGCGAAGACCTCGTCCACGTGCTCCGGCCCCACCCGCCGGAGGAAGCGACGCACCGCCTGTGGCGTCCAGTCCCCCGTGTAGTAGTACATGTGCTGGGCCACGAGGTGGACGACCAGCTCGCGCTCGGCGTTCGAGAAGCGCAGGCGCCGCATGATCTCGTCGGCCAGCCTCGCCCCCACGCTCTCGTGGTGGAAGAAGCGATTCTCGCTCGGAGCCTCCTCGCGCGCCTCCGCCGTCCGCGGCTTGCCCACGTCGTGCAGCAACGCGGCCAGCCGCAGCGCCAGACGCGGCTCCACGGCGTCGACCGTCGCCAGGGTGTGCCGCCACACGTCGTGGTGGTGGAAGCGATTCTGGACGAGCCCCACCCCCTCGAGCAGCTCCGGGATCACCTCGGCGAGCAGACCGGTCTCGCGCATGAGGTCGAGCCCCACCGCCGGGCGCTTCGCCAGCAGCAGCTTGCACAATTCGTCGCGCACGCGCTCGGCCGATACCTTGCGGAAGGTCTCGAGCGCCCCGGGGATCGCGGCCCGGGTCGCCGGATCGAGCGCCATCTCCAGGGTCGCGGCGAAGCGCACCGCGCGCATGCAGCGCAGCCCGTCCTCGCCGAAGCGCGCCGCCGGATCTCCCACGGCGCGGACGAGCCGCGCGTCCAGGTCGCCGAGGCCACCGTGCGGGTCCACGAGGGCGCGCGCGACCGGATCGTAGGCGATGGCGTTGACGGTGAAGTCGCGGCGGGCCAGGTCCTCCTCGATCGAGTGTAGGAACTCGACGCTCTCGGGACGGCGGCCGTCCACGTACGCGCCCTCGCCGCGGAAGGTCGTCACCTCCACCTGGCGGCGACTCTCCCCCTCGCCGAGGAGGACCGTCACCGTGCCGTGCTTGATGCCGATCGGCAGGGTGCGCCGCCGGCCGAAGATGCGCCGCACCTCGTCGGGCAGCGCCGCGGTGGCCACGTCGAAGTCGGCGCCTGGCCCATGGCGGCCGAGGAGCACGTCGCGCACCGCGCCCCCGACCACGAAGGTCGCGTGCCCCGCCTCCTGCAGCTTCCGGCACAGGGCGACCACGTCGCCGGGGATCGCGTCTTCCGGGAGCTGTCGGGCGGCCGGGCCGGGTGGCGCCATGTTCGTGGTGCGGCGGCTACATCTCCGAGAGATCGATGTCCACCTCGACGCCGCCCGGGACAGAGCGCGTCGTGCCCTTGAGGCGTTCGTGGACGGCGGCCGCGCCGCGCCGCAGATCGGCGGCCCGCGTCATCTCCCCCGTGGACTCGAGCAGCCGCGCCAGCACCTCGTAGGTCTTGGCCAGCTCCGGCTCGTCGTGGGCCTCGGTGAGCCCGCGCACCGCCTCCTCGAGGAGGCGCTCGGCCTCGGGCCCCTTCACCTCGCCGTAGGACGGGTGCATGAGCACCGTGGCCAGCGCGCGCTGCGCCAGGGCCAGCTCGACGCGGGAGCCGAGCTTCGCGGCGATCTCGACCGCCTGGTCGCACTTCTCGCGCGCGCCCGACACGTCGCCGCGGCTGAGCAGCATCTCGCCGAGCTTGCGGTTGCACTCCGCCTGCAGGCGCCGGTCGCCGAGGGCGGTGGCCACCTCGGCCGCCTGGCTCACGCACTCGGCCGCCGCGAGCGCCTGACCGAGCGCCGCCTGCGCGTCGGCCATCGACGCGAGGAGCGTCGCCTGGGCGAGCCGGTCGCCGATCTCGTTGGCGATGTCGAGCGCCTCCTTGAAGAGGGTGGCCGCCTGGGCCTGCTCGCCGAGCGCGGACTGGATCTGCCCGAGCGAGAGGAGCGTGCTCACCTGGCCCTGCTGGTCGCGCACCTCGCGGAAGAGGCCGAGCGCCTCGCGCTGGCACTCCACCGCCGCCGGGAAATCGGCGGTCGATTGCTGCACCCGCCCGATGTTTCCGAGGCTCACCGCGATGGAGCGCTGGTCGCCGAGCTGGCGCCGCAGCTCCAGGGCCTTGCGCATGAGCTCGAGCACCTGCGCGACCTCGCCACGCATGAAGTTGAGCTTGCCGATGTCGTCGAGCGTGCTGGCGACGCCGCGCTTGTCGTCGGCCTTGCTGAAGAGCTGCAGCGCGAGGTTCAAGTGCTGCGACGCCTTGGGGTAGTCGGATTGCTGCCGGTAGATGCGGCCGATGCGGCTGTGAGCGGCGCCCGCCTTGCTCTGGTAGTCGAGGAGCCACGCGTGGCGCAGCATCTCCGCGAAGCGGTCGAGCGCCTCGGAGGTGCGCCCCAGCTGCACTAGCACGTCGCCGTAGTTGTGGAGCGCCTCGATCTTCGACAGGGCGTCGTCGTACTCGAGGAGCCCCAAGCCGCGCTCGTAGAGCCGCGCCGCGACGGCGCTGGCATGGCGCGATCGCGCACGGTCGGCCGCAGTGATGTAGTAGTAGGCGCCACGCCGCGTGTTGCCGCCCTGCTCGTAGAGCGTCGCGAGGTACTCGAAGGTCTCCTCGCTCCGCTCGATGACGCGCGTCTCGAGCCACTGGGCCGCGAACAGCCGGTAGCGCCGCGCGCGCTCGGGCGCCGTGCTCTTGATCACGAAATCGCGCTCGAGGTTGTGCTTGAAGACGAACTCGTCCTCCCCGGGGAGGCTCGAGTCGGGCATGTGGAGGAGGTAGTCGCGCTCCACCATGTCCCGCAGCAGCTGCTCGGTCTCCTTGCGGAGGTCGTCGTGGGCCTCCTCCTCGCCGACCTCGCGGTTGAGCCGCGACAGCACCACGAGCGCGCCGGTCCAGAAGACGGCCCCCAGCGCGGCGGCCTTCTCGAGCAGATCGCGCTCGCGAGTCTCGAGCGCGGCGATGCGCGCCGCCACCGCCTCGTCGACCGACATGGGGAGCTGCACCGCGCGGGCGCGGCTCGCATCCATCGTCCAGCGGTCGCCCTTGACGGTGATGATCCCCTGCGCCAGCAGCGCCCGCACCAGCTGGTAGCTGAAGAACGGGTTGCCGCCGGTCATCCCCACGATGTCCTCGAGGAGGTTCTGGGGCAGCTTGTCCACCTTGCGCAGGAGTCCCCGCATCAGCCGTTCGGCGTCAAGCGCGTTCAGCGGCCGCACCTCGACGTGGACCTGGTCGGCGGCTCCCTGGTTCCAACCGGGCATGCGGACGAACAGGTCGGGGCGGGTGATCGCGACCATCACGACGGGCGCCGCGGTCAGGGTCTCGCCCAGCTCGCGCAGCGCCGTCAGCGACTTCTGGTCGGCGCGCTGCAGGTCCTCGAAGACCAGCACCACCGGCGACTTCGCCGCGTCCGCCTCGAGGAAGCGACAGAGCACGGAGCGCGCGATCTGGTCGCGCTGCGTCGGCTGCTGCTCCATGACCCGCAGGAACGGGTTGTCGCGCAGCTTCAGCCCCATGTAGCTGCCGAGGAAGTGCGCCACCTCGGTGACGCGCCGGTCGGCGAAGACCTCGGTCACCTGCTTCTTGAAGCCCTCGATGGTGGCCTCGGACTCGTCCCCCTCGGCGATGCCGAAGCGCTCCTGCAGCAGGCGGCCGAAGATGGCGTGGTCGCCCCCGCGCTCGGGCGCCGCCGCGACGAAGACCCGCACGCCGTCCGGGCGCGTGCGCACCCCCTTCAGCCACTCGGTCACCAGGCGCGTCTTGCCCACGCCGGCCGCGCCCGAGACCGTCACGAGCTGCGGCGCCTGGTACTGCAGCGCGCGCTCCAGCACGTCGGTGAGAGCCTTCAGCTCGGCGTCGCGACCGCAGAGCTCGGTGTCGACCTCGTGGATGCCGGGTTGCGCCAGTCCGGACATGGTGTCTCCCCTCGAAGCAGCCGTGGTGCGGGATTCTATGCCCGCGGCGCCGACCCGTCAAAGCCCCTGGAACGCCGGGGCTACGGGCGTCGAGGGACGCCGCGCACCGAGCGACCTCG
>JACRCY010000176.1 GCA_016218785.1 Deltaproteobacteria bacterium | reverse complement strand
TCGATGGCCACCTTGCGCGCCTCGGCCGCGGACTCGGCCGACTTGGCCGCCTTCGCCATGTCGACGGCTTCGCGGCGCAGCTTCTCGGCGTCGGCCCGCAGGCGCGCGGCCTGGGCGCGGCGGGCCGCCTCGGCCTCGGCCGCCTCCTTGGCGCGGCGCTCCTCCTCGCCGCGACGGAACTCGTCGGCGGCGCGGCGCGCCTCGTCGAGGGCGCCGCCCTTCGGCGGCGGGCCGGCCTTCGGCGGCGGGGCTTTCGGCGCGGGCGCCCCGGTCATGGCGGCGATGATGCGCTCGGGCACCTTGGCGCCGCGCAGGCGCTTGAGGTCGGCGGGCGTGAGGCTGAACTTCTCGCCCTTGATGGTGTCGAGGACGATGTCGACCGAGACGCCCGCCTGCACCATCGAGATCACGTCGTCCACGGTGACGGCCAGGACCGGCGCCGGGAGGAGAAGCGGCAGCAGCAGGGCCGCCGCCAGTAGCGCCTTCCGCATCACTTACCCTTCCCGAACATCATGGCGAACGAGACCCCCATCTCCCAGGCCTGCGTCAGCCCGCCCCCTTCGTTGCCGTCCGGGTTCCTCGCGGCCCAGTAGACGAAGTCGCGCACCTCCAGTTTGACCGCCACCCAGGGGTTGATGTGGAAGCGGAACCCGAGCCCCAGGTTGGCCTCGGGGCGGAACGACGGGGAGAGGCCGATCTCGGAGGCGCCCGTGCGGACGGTGCCCAGGCCGCCCAGGAGGAAGGCGTCGAAATGGCCGATCTTCTTGTTGCGGAACGCGATCTTGCCGTAGAAGGGGACCCACACCGCCGAGAGGGCCAGCCGCAGCTCCTGCCGGTCCCGGATCTGCGCGCGCACGGCCGCGTCCTGCTCGTGGAGCAGCTCCTTGAGGCGCGTGTCGATGCGGACGTTGTAGTCGAAGAGGAGCTCCAAGCCCCACGACTCGGTGAAGAAGTAGGTGCCGCGGGCGCCGACCGGGACGTAGTAGGTGAAGGCGTCGTTCGGGATCCACCCCGCGAACACGGCCGCCTCGACGCGTCCGGCCTTCTCGAAGAGGCGCTTCTGCACCACGCCGACCTCGCGCTTCTCGCGCCAGTGGCGCTCGATGGCCTCGGGCGTCGTGGCGGGCGGCTCGTCGGCCCGCGCGGCGGAGGCTGTGAACAGCACCAGCCCGCACAGCACTGCTGCGACTGACTTGCTCATCATCCGTCTCTTCCTCGCTCTGGCCTCGGTCTCGCGGCCCGGCATGGGTTGCTCAGGCGCCCGGCACTGTAATGGTGAAGCGGATGTCGGTCGTCCCCGTGACGCCGCCGACGGTCACCTCGAGGGTCCCCACGATCTCGTGATCACCCGGGGCGAGGTCGCCGAGGCCGGACACGTCGACGTCCACCTCGAAGCGCCCGCGCAGGGCGTCGCGGATGTCCATGAAGGCGTCGCGGTACTCCGCGGACGCCGCCACCGGCCGGAGGAGGCCGCCGCTCTCGCACGCGATGCGGCGCAGCTCCGCCGTCTCCTCACGCGCGGCGACGTAGACGGGCGGGTCACCGACCGCCGCGAGCGCCCCGTCCAGGGTGGCCTTGGACTCGTTGCGTCCGTCGCGGGTGAGGAGCACCAGCGCGCCGCGCGCCGCGGTGCTGCCGAGGGTCCCGGCCTCGGTGCGGACCTCGGGTGCGCCCTTGGCGAGGCCGTCGTACACGGGGCCGTCGCCGCGGGCCCGGGCCGAGTCGCGCAGCAGGTCGAGCTTGGTGCGGACCGCCGCCGGGTCGGTGAGGAAGGGCGCGAGCGCGGTGACCACGCTGTCGGAGAGCTCGAGGACCTCCAGCTCGGTCTGGCCGAAGGGGCAGCGGTCCTCGCCGAGCTGGATGCAGAGGAACCCGTCGGCGAAGGCGGTGGCGCCGTCGAGCCGCACTCCCTCCTCGTCGTCGTTCTGCACGTCGTCGCCGTTGTCCAGCAGGAGCGCGGCGGCCAGCGGGTCGCGGCGGTCGCTGCGGCCGCCGCTGGTGAAGGGCACGTAGCGGAGGGCGGTGGCGTGCACGGCGTAGGGGCCGACCCCGGCGTCGGGGTCGCCCGCGCCGCCGTCGGGGTCGCCGGCCACGCCGCCGAGGCTCACCGCCACGTCGCCCACGACGAGCGTGGGCGCCTCGCCCGTGGTCGACTGCGTCGTCAGCTTGATGGTCCGCTCGCCGATGCGCAGCCGGCTCCCCTCCTCGATGCCGTTGTCGCGGTCGTCGCGGAGGAGGAACGCGAGGGTGAGCTGGGACGGGTCGCCGCTGCACGCGCCTTGGGGTCGCGCGCCGAAGAAGACGATCGACTTCTCGTCCGCCTTCCAGCGCGGCAGGTTGACGACCACGGCAGCGTTGAAGTTGCAGCTCCCGAGAGCCAGGGCGCAGGGGAGCGCGACGGCCGTTGCGAGCCATGCCTTGGAGGTGCGCAAGGTGCCGAATCCTCCCGCGGATCGGGCGATCACGAGGCGGAACATTAGCACGGAAGCGGGGGCGGCGGGAGTGGGCTACCGCGCGGCCCGGGCGCCGCTCGCCGCCGCCTTCCCTGGCTCCGACTGCGGCGCGGGCCGGCGTTCCGCGCCGTGTTCCCCGACGGCCTCGAGCCCGAGGTCCGCCCGCGGGGCGCGGCGCAGGTCAAGGCTGCCCGCGGCGTGCGCGACCGCCTCGCGCATCAGCCCGCGGCGGCGACGCTGCGCGAGGAGTTCGCGCCGAAGCTCGACGCCGCGATCGCGGACCTCACCGCCAAGCTCGACGCCCGCAAGGCGGCGGGCGAGGTGCTCGGCCTGGCCCGGGCGCGGGAGAACGGCGCGCAGGAGACGTGGGTCTCCGCCTACGACAGCAACGCCGGCGCAATGCGCACGCTCTTCCCCCGCCAGCGCGCGCGACAGGATCTCTACTTCGATCAGTTCCGCGCGCGCCCCCCGGAGCCCGACGAGGAAGGGCCCGTGACCCCGCCGCCGGCTCCCGGACCCGGCTGACCCGTGGATCCTCCCCGGCATCACCCCGAACGCGGCGGACCAGACCGCCGGTGAGCCGGCGCAACGGGCCTCCCGTGCGGTGAAGGATCCGCTGCGGGCAGGCTCCACGCAACATCCCCACCCTGCCGGGTGAGTGGAGGGCCGGCTCACCGCTGGCGCCGCGGTCGTGCAACCCCGCCGGC
This sequence comes from Deltaproteobacteria bacterium, assembly GCA_016218785.1. Classification (GTDB taxonomy): domain Bacteria; phylum Myxococcota_A; class Polyangia; order JACRCY01; family JACRCY01; genus JACRCY01. Next base: position 1,567 of record JACRCY010000176.1, on the reverse strand, counting down.
TTTGCCTCACGCGCCGCTGCGCGGACTGCGGCAGCCGCCGTGGGCCGGCTCACCCCAGACCTGGCGCTCGCCAAACTCGGCCCAAGGCGGCGCACGTGGGCTCACCAACCGTTGCGCGCGTGCGCTGTGGCGCCTCAATGCGCACCATGCAGAATCCACCGCCCGGGCACGCCCCGACCGACCGCTGGTCGTGCGCCCGGCGGGCCAAGGACCCGCACGCTGGGGGGTGGGGTCGCCCGCTCGGGCGGATGTGCCGGGCGCACCCGCCGAGCGTACCGATGGTTCAACCGTGGCGGAAGCGGGCCGCGTCAATGCCGTGGCGGCGCAGCAGGAACTCCCAGGAGCTCTTGCGGTCCTTGCCCGCGGCCTCGCCACCGCCTGACGCGGTGGCCTACGCCGCCTGCTCCGGGGAACCCCGCTTCGAACTTCCTACACGTGCGCTGCCGCTGCCATTCCCGCGTGGTAGGTAGGCGCCGGCGCGGATGCCGCGGTCGCGCAGGAACGCCGCCGTGGCCTCGGTGGCGCGGCGGCTCAGGCAGTAGACGATGCCGCTCTGCTCCGGCCGCGCCCGTACCAGGCGCAGGATGGCCTCGCGCACGGGCGGCGTGCCGGGCGCTGCCGGGGCGGCGTCGAACACCACCGGCTCCGGCCGCGCCGCGAGCTGTCCTGCAGGCGCGCACGACTCCGCCGCCAGCGCCGCCGCGAGTCGCCGCAGGGTCACCACCAGCTCAGCGGAGAACGCGTCGGGCCGCTCGCGGTAACGCCGCCGCAGGTCGACGAGCCGCTCGGCCCACGCGCGGCGCACCACCGGATCGGCCTGGTCGCCCGTGTTCCACGCGCGCGTCAGGTGCTCGACATCCCGCTGCAGATCGGAGCTCACGGCGAGGAGCATGGTAGCCCACCTCGCGGGCAGTGCGAAGCCACGCGCGATCTCGTCGGGCCTCGGCCAAGCACGCCGCGTGCCAGCGCCCGCGCGTTCCATCCCGGCACCATCACTCGCCCGCCGCCGCCACCGCGTGTCCGGAAATCCGGACGCGTCCGGGTTTCCGGACGGCCACGCGCCGTGCGCTCCCGACCAACTCCCGGAAACGACGCTGTCCTGCCGCTGGCACGGCACACGCAGATCCGCCGGGGCATGTGCTCCACCGCGACGCATGCCGCGACCTGTCCCGGCGTCGCCCCGGTGCGCCCTGGCGCCGCCCTTCTGCCCTCGGGCTCCTATCGGCGCCGGGAGCCCGAAGCGGGTCTCTTGTACCGCCTCGTGGCCGAGGAGCTCGACGGTCTCGAGTCCGACCTCACCGCCGCCAGCCCCCACGGCAGTGGACTGCCCCGTCACGTGCGCAAGGAACTGGATGCCTTTCTGCTCTGCGGCCGGCTAGAGCGAGGTTTCGCGAGGGTCGTTTGCCGCAGCTGCCGGGCCGAACACCTGGTAGCGTTCTCGTGCCACGGCCGAGCCGTCTGCCCCTCTTGTACGGGAAGGCGCATGAGCGACGGCGCCGCGCATCTGGTTGATCGAGTCATCCCACGCGTGCCCGTGCGGCAGTTTGTCGTCACCTTCGCACCGCGC
>JACRCY010000175.1 GCA_016218785.1 Deltaproteobacteria bacterium | reverse complement strand
TGCCGCGAAAAACGACCGGGCGCTCGTCCCGCGGGCGACGCTTCATGCCTCCGGTATGGCACAAACGCGCGGGCGGCGCCAGTCCCCAACCCTATCTACTTGAAAGCACGACGCCGAAAAGACTTTGCCGGGGCCCTGGCCGCGCAGCGGGGCCGCGCAGGAGGCTCGGGCGGGAGAGGTCGCCGAGGGGAAGTTGACGGAGAGAGGCTAGCCGCCGGCCAGGTACTTGAAGGAGAGCTTCACCTTCGCACGGTAGGCCTTGATCTTCCCGTCCTCCATCACCATGTCCAGCTCCGAGACCTCGGCGACGCGGAGGTCCCGCAGGCTCTTGGACGCCGCCTTCACGGCGGCGGCCGCGGCCTTCTCCCACGACTGGGTGCTGGTCCCCACGAGCTCGACCACCTTGTACACGCTGTCTGGCATGGCGCTCTCCTTTCACCCGACGGGCTCAGAGAAGCTGGCCCGTGCCTACGATGCGGCGCCGGCCCCCACTGGCGCCCGCGACGCCCCGCACAGGCAGAGGAGAAGGCCGTTCGCGTCCGCTGTCAAGCACAGACGCGCACCCGCCGTCGGCCCGCCGCTTGCAACTCCCCGCGAAACCTGCATCATTGTGCCGCCGCAGACGTCCCGCAGGAGGCACCGTTGCGCTACTCGCAGCTGCTCATCCCCACCTTGAAGGAGGTCCCCGCCGACGCGCAGGTGGCGAGCCACATCTTCCTCGTGCGCGGGGGGTACATCCGCCAGGTCGCGGCGGGCATCTACTCGTTCCTCCCCATGGGCCTGCGCGTCGTCAACAAGGTGGCGAGCATCGTGCGCGAGGAGCTGAACCGCGCCGGCGCCCAGGAGGTGCTGCTGCCGATCTCCCTGCCGGCGGAGCTGTGGCAGGAGAGCGGCCGCTGGCAGAAGTACGGGCCGGAGCTGCTGCGCTTCCACGACCGCAAGGGAAAGGACTTCTGCATCGGCCCGACGCACGAGGAGGCCGTCGTCGAACTGGTCCGGCGTGATGTCCGCTCCTACCGCGCACTACCCATCAACCTGTACCAGATCCAGACCAAGTTCCGCGACGAGGCGCGCCCGCGCGCCGGGCTCATGCGCGGCCGCGAGTTCATGATGAAGGACGCCTACTCGTTCCACGTGGACGAGGCGGACGCGATGCGCGAGTACCAGAACATGTACGACGCGTACGCGCGCATCTTCACCCGCTGCGGCCTGAAGTTCCGCGCGGTCGAGGCGGGCACCGGCGCCATCGGCGGCTCGCACAGCCACGAGTTCCAGGTGCTCGCCGCCAGCGGCGAGGACGCGATCGTCGCCTGTGACAGGTGCGGCTATGCCGCCAACGTGGAGCTGGCCGAGCTCCGGCCCGCCACGGCCGAGGCGCCCGACCTGGCCACCTTCCACGCGCGCTCGAAAGTCCACACGCCGGCCAAGCACACGGTCGAGGAAGTCACCGAGTTCCTGGGAGTGACCGCGCAGCAGCTCGCCAAGACGCTCGTCTACCTCGCCGACGCGAAGCCCGTCGCCGTCATGATCCGCGGCGACCGCGACGTCAACGAGCCCAAGCTCAAGGCGGCGCTCGAGGTCGAAGAGCTCGTGCTGGCCTCGGACAAGGCGGTCGAGGAGGTCACGAAGGCGCCGGTCGGCTTCGCCGGTCCCGTGGGCCTGGGCGTCCCGCTCTTCGTGGATCGCGAGATCGAGACGATGGTGAACTTCGTCACGGGCGCGAACGAGGGAGACCAGCACTTCGTCAACGTGAACCTGGGGCGCGATTTCCGGCCGACGGCCGTGCTCGACATCCGCACGGCGGCCGCGGGCGACCGCTGCGCCCGCTGCGACGAGGGGACCTACCAGGGGTACCGGGGCATCGAGGTGGGGCAGGTCTTCTACCTCGGGACCAAGTACTCGCAGCCGATGGGGTGCTCGTTCCTGGACGAGGCCGGGGCGACCAAGCTCATGGTCATGGGGTGCTACGGCATCGGCGTGACCCGCACGGCGGCGGCCGCGATCGAGCAGGGGCACGACGACGCGGGCATCATCTGGCCCATGGCCATCGCGCCGTTCCACGTGGAGGTGGTCAGCCTGCAGCCAAGGGACGCGGCCGTGGCCGAGGCTGCGCAGCGGCTGCACGACGAGCTGCAGGCGGCCGGCGTCGAGGTGCTCCTCGATGACCGCGACGAGCGCGTGGGCGTGAAGCTCAACGACGCGGACCTGATCGGCATCCCGCTGCGGGTCGCGGTGGGCAAGAGGAGCCTCCAGGCGGGCGAGGTCGAGGTGAAGTGGCGACGCGCCGCCGAGGTGGAGAAGGTGAAGGTCGCGGACGCGGCGCGCATCTGCGCCGAGCGCGTCCCGGCGGAGCTTCGCGGCTGAGGGCCCGGGGCTCGGGAGGTGTGGGGGTGGAAGCATGAATCCAGCAGAGAGAATCATCGTCGCGCTCGACGTGCCCAAGCTGGCCGCGGGGCTCGCGCTGGCCGACCGGCTCAATGGCGCCGTCGGGTGCTTCAAGGTGGGGCTCGAGCTGTTCGCGGCAGGCGGGCCCGACGCGGTGCGCTGGGTCCGGGCGCGGGGCAAGGTCTTCCTCGACCTCAAGCTGCACGACATCCCCGAGACGGTCGGCCGCGCGACGGCCGTGGCCGCGGGCCTCGGCGTCGATCTGATCACGGTCCACAGCAGCGGCGGCCGCGCCATGATGGCGCGCGCGGCGAAGGAGGCGCACGCGGGCGGCGCCCGCATCATCGCAGTGACGGCGCTCACCTCGCTCGACGAGCATGATCTCGAGGAGGTGCGCATCCAGGGGCCCCTCGTGGACCTGGTGATCGCTCGCGCCCGGCTGGCGCAGGAGGCCGGCTGCGACGGCGTGGTCGCGTCGCCCCATGAGGCCGCGGCCGTCCGCTCCGCCTGCGGTCCCAGCTTCCTGATCGTGACGCCCGGGGTGCGGCCGGCCGGCGCGCCGGTCGGCGACCAGACGCGCGTGGCTCCGCCACGCGCGGCCGTGCAGGCCGGGGCCGACTACATCGTGGTCGGCCGCCCGATCACCGGGGCGCCCGACGTGCGGTCCGCGGCCCAGGCGATCGCCGACGAACTCGCCGGGGGGTAGCGGTGCCGCGGCTGGTCTACGGCATCCGTCCCGTGCTCGAGGCGCTGCGCGCCCGGGCACGGGACGTGAGCCTGCTCGTGGTCGCCGAGGGGGAGACGCAGCGCGCCGTGCGCGAGGTGGTGGACGCGGCGCGCGCCGCGGAGGTGGCGGTGGAGGCCAAGGCGCGCGCGGTCGTCGACGAGATGACCGGCGGCGCCAACCACCAGGGCGTGTGCGCGGTCGTGGGCGAGTACCCGTACGTCGAGCCGGAGGACCTGCTCGAGGTCGCGCGCGCGCGCGGCGAGGCGCCGCTCCTGGTCGTGCTCGACGGCGTGCAGGACCCGCAGAACCTGGGCGCGCTGGTGCGCACGGCCCACGTCCTCGGCGCGCACGGCCTCGTCATCCCCCAGGACCGCGCCTCGCCCGTGACCCCGGCGGTGGTGCGGGCCTCGGCCGGCGCCACGGAGCACGTCAAGGTGGCGCGGGTCGTGAACCTGGCCCGTGCCCTCGACACCTTGAAGCAGGCCGGCCTCTGGATCGCGGGGGGCGTGGCCGAGGAGGGCAGCGCGCCCTGGGAGGTGGACCTGACGGCGCCGACCGCGCTCGTCGTGGGCGCGGAGGGGAAGGGGATCCGGCCGCTCGTGCTGCGCCAGTGCGACTTCCTGGCGCGCATCCCCATGCTCGGCCGGGTGGCGTCGCTCAACGTCTCCGTCGCGGGCGCGCTGCTCCTCTACGAGGCGCTCCGGCAGCGATTGGGTGCCCGACCCGCTGCGCCTCCGCCCGGCCCAGCAGCCGGCCGCCGTCGAGACGGCTAGCGCCGACACCCTGCGAGGCGCCCGGCGTGGCGGGGCCCCTGATCGGGCGCGGTGGCCGAACCGGGCCGCTCGACCCATGCCCCTCAGGATTGCCGGGCAATCCGCGTGGGCATGCTCATGTGCCAACCGTCGTGCCGCCGGGTCCTTCACTGTCGGTGGTCTCCCGGACGGCCGTGACGGTCGAGGGCCCGATGGGAGATGCCTCACGATCCCGTTACCGGGAGTCGGAGGGTGCCTCAAGGCGTGTCACCCATCTGCGATGAAGGCCGTGAAGGGCCGCAGTTTCGACGAGATGGGGGTGAACTCGGAGATCGGAGCTCTCGGCCGGGCCCCGGCGTCCCTCGGGGAGACCGCTTCCCGCGCCCGGTGGGTCCGGGGCCCCCAGGCCGACAAACAGCCCGCGGGACCCACCGGCAATGAGG
>JACRCY010000174.1 GCA_016218785.1 Deltaproteobacteria bacterium | reverse complement strand
TCACCTTCGCCGCCAACCTCACGCGGGCGCTGGGCGGCGCGCGCATCTACCTCAAGCGCGAGGACCTGGCCCACACCGGCGCGCACAAGATCAACAACTGCCTCGGCCAGGCGCTGCTGGCGGGGCGCAGGGGGAAGCGGCGGATCATCGCCGAGACCGGCGCCGGGCAGCACGGCGTGGCCACGGCCACGGCGGCGGCGCTGCTCGGCTTCGAGTGCGTGGTCTACATGGGCGTGGAGGACGTGCGGCGGCAGGCGCTCAACGTGCTGCGCATGAAGCTCCTGGGCGCCGAGGTGCGGCCGGTGAGCCAGGGGCAGCGCACCCTCAAGGACGCCATGAACGAGGCGCTGCGCGACTGGGTCACGAACGTGCGCCACACGCACTACCTGATCGGATCGGTCGCGGGACCCCATCCGTACCCCACGATCGTGCGCGAGCTGCAGTCGGTGATCGGCCGCGAGACGCGGGCGCAGCTCGCCGCGATCGCCGGGCGGGCGCCCGACGCCTGCGTGGCCTGCGTCGGCGGCGGCTCGAACGCGATCGGCCTCTGGGCCGAGTTCCTGGGCGACGCGGGCGTGGCGCTCGTCGGCGTGGAGGCCGCCGGGGCGGGGATGGCGACCGGCCACCACGCCGCCACCCTCGGGGCGGGCCGCGTCGGCGTGCTCCATGGCTCCAAGTCGTACGTCCTGTGCGACGACGACGGCCAGATCCTCGCGGCCCACTCGATCGCGCCGGGGCTCGACTACCCCGGGGTCGGCCCGGAGCACTCGCACCTCCGCGACACCGGCCGCGCCCGCTACCTCGCGGTGACCGACCGCGAGGCGCTCGAGGGGCTCCGCCTCCTCTCGCGCACCGAGGGGATCATCCCGGCGCTCGAGACCGCGCACGCCGTGGCGGCGCTGCGGCAGATCGCGCCGGCGCTGGGGCAGGGCGCGATCGTGGTGCTGTGCCTCTCCGGGCGCGGCGACAAGGACATGCACTCGCTGGCCGCCTTCGTCGAGGAGGGGCTGCTGTGAGCCGCGTCGGCGCCTGCTTCGACCGGCTCCGCGCCGACGACCGACGCGGCTTCGTGGCCTACCTGACCGCCGGCGACCCCGATCTCGTCACCTCCCGCGAGCTGGTCGTCGAGGCGTGGCGCCGCGGCGCCGACGTGATCGAGCTGGGCGTGCCGTGGAGCGATCCCTCGGCCGACGGCCCGGCGATCCAGGCGGCGATGCAGCGCGCCCTCGGCGCCGGCGGCTCGTTCCGCGCCACGCTGCGCCTCTGCGAGGGGGTGCGGCGCGAGAGCGAGGTTCCGATCGTGCTCTTCGGCTACTACAACCCCGTCTTCGTGTACGGGGTCGATGCCGCCGCGCGCGACGCGCGCAACGCCGGTGCCGACGCGTTCCTGGTGGTCGATCTGCCGCCCGAGGAAGCCGGCGAGGTGACGCCGGCGCTCGCGGCGCAGGGGCTCGATCTGGTACCGCTGGTGTCGCCCGAGAGCGACGAGGCGCGGATGGAGCGGGCCGCGGCCCTGGCCACTGGGTTCGTCTACTACGTTTCCATGACCGGCGTCACGGGCGCGTCGCTGCCGCCGCTCGACGACGTGCGGGCGCGCCTCGGCCGGCTCCGCACCCGCACCCGCGTCCCCGTGGCGGTCGGCTTCGGCGTGCGCACGCCCGCGCAGGCCGGCGCGCTCGCGCAGGTGGCGGACGGTGTGGTGGTGGGCTCGGCGCTGGTGCAGGCCATCGCCGGCGCCGCGACCCCGGCCGCGGCGGTGACGGCCGTCGGCACCCTGTGCGCCGACCTGGCCGACGCCGTGCACGCGGTGCGCACACCGGCGGGGACCCCGCCCGGCGGGCCGGTCGCCGGGCCGGGCGGGTAGCAGTCGGCGGCTCTGCGCCTACCGCTCGCGCCTGCCCGGTGGCCGCCGCGCGACCTTGAGGCGCAGCGCCACGATCGCCTCGCGCAGCGCCGGATCGGCGATGGCCTCGGCCTCGGCCCGGATGCGGGCGGCGACCATGGGGTCGAGGGGAGGGGGCTCCTCCTCGGGCGCCGCGGGGGCAGGGCGCGCCGGCGCCTGCGGCACGGTCCCCGGGAGGAAGCGGATGTCGCGCACGACGCCGCCACCCAGGTGCTCGTTCAGGCGGGCCAGGAGGTCGGCCTTCAGGTAGGTCAGCTCGTTGAGCCAGGCGGCGCCGTCGACGCGCACCGTGAGCACGCCGTCCTTGAGCCGCTCGGCGCGCGTGCGCGCCGCCACGCGCGGGCCGGCCACGTCGGCCCAGGCCACGATGGCGCGCGGCTCCAGCAGCTCCTGGGCGCGTCCCAGGCGCCGGAGCGTGTCGGCCACGAGCGGCCCGATGGGCTCGACGCGACTGCGGCGCGGTGGCGTCCGACGCATGCCAGGAAGGTACCCGTCCCCGCGCCTGCCCGCAAGGTCGCGTGCCCAGCCCTCCTGGCAGCGGAACCCCGCGGGGCCCTGCTACTGGTCGGACGGAGGCCCTGGCATTCGCGCCCCGTGCCACACCGCGACCACCCACACGACCTGCTCCTTCATGGCGTAGAAGAAGCGGTAGGGGGTGACGACCACCTCCCAAAACGGAAGGTCGGGGAACTCGGGCAGGAGATGGCCTGAGCGGGGAAACCTGGCCAGCCGCCGCAGCGCCCGCGCTGCACGGCCGTGGAAGCGACGCGCAGCGGCAGGATTGCGACGGTGGACGTACTCGATCGCCGCGAGGTATTGCGTTCGTGCGCTCGGGGTGAAACGGACCCTCACCGGCCGAGCCCTCGCAGGAGCGCGTCGGCGTCGCGAAGGACGTCGTCGAGATCGAGGCCGCGTCCGGTCGCGATCTCTCTCTCGCCCCGAGCCAGGGCCCGCAGGATCTCCCGCTCCCGCTCCGCGCGCTCGTACTCCCCGAGGTCGAGCATCACTGCGGTGGGGCGTCCGCGCTGGGTGATGACGAGCGGCCCCGCGGACGTGCGGAGGCGCTTCAACACGCCGGCGACGTCCTGCCGCAGGTCGCTGACGGGAACGATGGCCGGCACTCTGCTCATGCTACCTCCTTATGTACAAGTAAGCGTACAATTGGGTGTACTGAAAGTCAAGCGGCGCTCGTGGGCACACGGCCGGCACCTGTCGTGCGGGCGGCTCGCCGACGCGGAAGACGCGGATGGTCAGGAGCCGTGGCTGCGCAAGGGTGCTCGGGTAGCAGCGCTCCGCCGCGCTACGACGACCGCAGCCGCCGCAGCAGCTCGCGGATGCGCCGGGCGCCGCCGCCGTCGCGGTAGACGAAGCGGAGGCCGCTCGAGTCGGGCGTGTTGTGATGCGTCACGCGCCCGGTGATGGCCATCGGCGCCACGCCGCCCGGGGGCGTCACCTCGAGGATGATCTCCGACCCCACGGACAATGGCTCCGGGGTGCGGATCACCGCTCCGCCCACGCTGATCTCGCGCAGCTCGGTGTCGAGGAACTCGGCGGTGTTGGCCGTCCGGAAGCGCACCGGGATGTTGACCGGAATGCGTGTGTGGCGCCGGCGGCGCGCCGGCTGGCGGGTCCCCTCCAGCGTGCCGATGATGAAGTCGCGCTTGTCGCGCTCCTCCGTGTCGAACTCCACCAGGGCGCCGGCACGGACGCGCAGCCGGGGCAGGGCCGGGCGCCACCACTTGACTGTCCCGCGGATGAGGACCTTGTTGGGCAGTCCCGGGACGTTCAGCTCGACGATCACGTCGTCCCCGGGCTTCAGCAGGACAGTCGTCGGGCAGAAGTACCCCCCGTTGGGGAGGTCACGGGAAAACCCGTCGAGGAACTCGGCTGCCGTCTTGCAGCGTACCTTGAGGATGTGCATACACCCCTCGAGGGTTGAGCAAACCTACCACAAACCCGGCGAAACTACAAACTCTGCGAGCCATGTTGGTGCGCCCGCATACGCAGCACCGCGCGCGACGATGATCATCTACAATCCACCGCCATGGCTGACTCGGTGCTCATCATCCTCCCCACGTACAACGAGCGGGACAACCTCGAGCCCCTCGTGACCGCCGTTCATGGGTCCCTGCCCGAGGCTCGGCTCCTGGTCATCGACGATGGCTCGCCAGACGGCACCGGGGAGCTGGCCGACCGCGTGGCGACGAGCGACGACCGGCTCGAGGTCATCCACCGGCCGGGCAAGCAGGGCCTGGGGACCGCGTACCTGCTCGGGTTCCGCCACGCCACCGATCGTGGCTACGACTACGTGTTCGAGATGGACTCCGACTTCTCCCATGACCCGCGGTCCCTCCCCGATCTCCTGGCGGCGGCGCGCGGGGGCGCGGACCTGGTCATCGGATCGCGCTGGGTGCCCGGCGGCGGCACGGTCAACTGGGGCTTCGGGCGGCAGCTGATCAGCCGCGGCGGAAGCTTCTACGCGCGCACGATTCTCGGCGTGGGCATCCGCGACCTGACCTCGGGGTTCAAGTGCTTCCGTCGGCAGACGCTGGAGCGGATCGACCTCCCCTCGGTGCGCTCCTCGGGGTACTCGTTCCAGGTCGAGATGAACTACCGGGTGCTGCGGGCGGGGATGCGGATCGCCGAGGTTCCGATCACGTTCGCGGACCGACGGGTCGGGCAGTCGAAGATGTCGCGAGCGATCTTCCTGGAAGCCGTGGTGATGGTCTGGAAGCTCCGCCTGGGACTGGTCTGAGGGCGCTCAGTCGTCCTCCCCGTCCGCGTCGTCGTCCCCCGCCTCGTCGTCGAGGTCGTCCTCGTCGTCGAAGTCGTCCTCGTCGTCGAGGTCGTCCTCGTCGTCGACCTCGTCGTCATCCGCCTCGTCCGCTTCCACGGGCTCGTCGGATAGACGGGGGGTGAACCGGAACGGGGCTGCGTCGGGCCGGAGTTCGTCGAGGGGTTGGCGCATGATCGCCTCCTGAGAGACCTGCTGCGAGTGCGCGTCGTCTTTCCCGTACGGCGGCGTTCTATACCACCCCAATATGACCAATGGAGGGCCCACGCAAGCATTTTCCACGCACCGCCGGCAAGGCCCGCCGGGTCGGGGCGACGCACCTTGCCCGAGACCACGACGCCTTGACCGGGGGCGCGGCCGCTGCTATCGAAGGACCGATGCCGACGCGCGTCTTCCTCGACGGCGAGGTGGTCCCCGCGGGGAAGGCGCGCGTCTCGGTCTTCGACCGCGGGTTCCTGTACGGGGACAGCGTCTACGAGGTCCTGCGCACGTTCGGGGGAGCGCCCTTCGCGCTCGGCGAGCACCTGGACCGGCTGGACCACTCGGGGGCGGGGCTCCGCCTGCCGCTGCCGCCGCGGGTCGCGATCGAAGCGGCGGTGCGCGTGACGCTGGCGGCCGCCGGGAACGCCGAGTCGTACGTGCGCGTGATGGTCACTCGCGGGTCCGGCCCCATCGGCCTCGACCCGGCGCTGGGTGACCGGCCGGTGCTCATCGTCATCGTGCGCGAGCTGGAGCTGCCGGACGCGCGGCTCTACCGCGACGGCGCCGAGGTGGCGCTCGTGAGCGTATGGCGCAACCACCCGCGGGCGCTCGATCCGGCGATCAAGAGCGGCAACTACCTCAACAACATCCTCGCGCTCGCCGAGGCTCGCGGCCGGGGTGCGTACGAGGCGCTGCTCCGGGACGCGGAGGGCTTCATCACCGAGGGCTCGAGCTCCAGCCTCTTCGTGGTCACCGCGGGGACGCTGCAGACGCCGCCGCTCGGCGCCGGAATCCTCGACGGCATCACACGCCGTCACGTCATCCGGCTGGCGCGATCCCGGGGTCTGGTGGCGGAGGAGCGCCCGCTCCGACCCGCCGATCTGACGGGCGCGGACGAGGCCTTCATCTGCAGCTCCCTCCGGAGCGTGCTGCCGGTGACCCGGGTCGATGGCGTGCCGCTGGGAGCGGGGCGCCCCGGCCCGGTCACGCTGGCCCTGGCCGCGGCCTACCTGGACCACGCGCGGGTGGCGGCCGGCTAGACCTTCGCGGACGGGCTCGGCTCCCCGGCGCGGGCCGTCCCCGCGCCGCCCGGCCCCTCCGCGCGGGCCACGACGAGCAGGATCTCGTCCCGCGACGTGTGGCCGGCGACGAAGCGGTCGAGGTCGGCAGCCAACGTGTCCACCAGCGAGGCGGGCGTGCTCGCCGCGGCCTGGCGGAGCGCGTTCAGCAAGCGGCGCTCCCCGTACGGCCGGCGCCCGGCCGACTCGGCCAGGATCAGGCCGGGAGCGAACATCACGAGCGCGTCGTCCGCGTCGAGCTTCTCGGTCACCACCGGGAAGCTGGCCTGCGGCTGGTCCCCGAGGAGCGGGCCGCGCGCCAGGACCGATCGGATCCGGGTGTTCCCCGGCTGACCCGAGACGAGGCAGGGGAAGGGCGCCCCGGCGCTCGCGACCCGCACCGCGCCGGCGGCCGGGTCGATGGTGGCCGCGAGGCAGCGCATCTCGGGGCGACACCGCCCGGGGCGGTAGATCGCGCCGTTGAGGACGCGGAGCAGGTCGCCGACGTCCGCGCCGATGGCGGCGTCGCAGCAGCCCTTCGCCACCGCCGCCAGCATCGAAGCGGCCACGCCGCGGCCCACGATGTCGCCGACGACCAGCGTCACGCGCCCCTCGTGCTCGAAGGCCGCGAAGACGTCGCTGGCGCCGTCGGGCGTGCCCCGGTAGTGGCACGCGACGGTCACGCCGCCCAGCCGCTGGGACCCGGTGCGCGGCAGCAGGGCCTGCTGCACCGCGCTCGCCGCCCCCACCTCGTGCTGCAGCGACAGCTTGAGGGCCGCCTCGGTGTACAGGCGCGCGTTGGCGGCGATGGCGGCCCCCTCGAGGTGGAGCTGCCGCAGGAAGTTGCGCTCTCCCCGATCGAGGGGGCGTCCGCGGCCGCCGCAGGCCACCACCCCGAAGAGCTGCTCGCGGTGCGCGAGCGGGAGCAGCGCGTCCGCGCCGTACTCGCGGGCCAGCTCCTCGAGCGGGAGGCGCATGCCGCCGAAGCGGCCGTCGGCGAGCTCGCTGACCAGCACCAGGTCGGGGTTGTGGCGGAACCAGGCGAAGACGTTCTGGGCCGGGGGCGGGCGCGCGGGCCCGTCGAGGCGGCGCGCCTGCCACCCCTGCTCGCCGGGCTCGAGCAGCACGATGGTGCCCATGCCGAGCCCGGCGGACAGCGCGTCCCCCAGGCTCTGGCAGACCGCGTCGCTCGACCAGCTCTGCAGGGACCGCTCGATGAACTGCCACATCGCGGCCTCGCGCTCCGTGCTCGCCAGGGCCGCGTCGGCGGCGCGCTGCTGCCGCCGGCGCGACGCGAGCAACAGGCCCGCGAGGAAGACCGCCACGCCGACGACGATGGAGACGGCGATCGTCATGCCGCGCCGCCGCCGGTCGCCTCGAACGCGGCCACGACCAGGGTGATGTCGTCGGCCGGAGGGCGCGCACCCATGTGATCGGAGACCGTGCGGTAGAGGCCGGTGGCGAGCGCCTCGACGGTCTCCGCCCCGCGCTCCACGAGGGCGCGACGGAACCGCTTGTCGCCGAAGGGCTCCCCCGTCTCCGACAGGGCCTCGACCACCCCGTCGGTGTAGAGCACGAGACGTTCGCCCGGCGCGAGCGGGCGCGTGGCCTCGGTGTACTCGGCCCGCTCGACCTGGCCGAGCGTGTTGCCGCGGGCGATGAGGGGCGCGAGGTGGGGCGGCTCGCCCGCCCGCGGCGTGAGCACGTAGGGGAAATTGTGGCCCGCGTTCGCGAACCGGATCTCGTGGCGCGAGCCGTCGAGCAGCGCCACGAAGCAGCTCATGTGGTAGCGCCCCTGGCCGGAGTGGAAGACGGCGCGGTTGAGGGCCGCGAGGATGTCGGCCGGGCCGGGGGGCTCCCTCCCGCCCTGGTCCGCGATGCAGGCCTCGCAGCACCCCTTGGCGGTGGCCGCGACGATGGCCGCGGGCAACCCGTGGCCGGTGACATCGCCGATCGCCAGCAGCCCGCGGCCGTCGCCGAGCGGGCGCCAGAACCAGAAGTCGCCGCCGCACTCGGCGGCCGGGCGGCACAGGCCGCGGACCGACACCGATCCGGAGCGCTGCAGCGCCTCGGCTGGCAGCAGGTCCTCCACCACCGCGGTGGCGAGGTCCACCTCGCGGGAGAGCCGGGCGCGGCCGCGGGCCTCGTCGAAGAGGTGCGTGTTGGCGATGGCCACGGTCGCCTGCAGGCCGAGGCGGTGCAGGAAACCGAGCTCGCGATCTCCCAGGGGGCCGGCGCCCTGGCCGACCAGGAGCACTCCCAGCAGCTCCCCCCGGTGGCGGAGGCCGAAGGCCACCTCCGCGTCGAGGCGCTGGCACAGCTGGCGCACGGGCTCGGCCTCGGGGTCGGCCAGGCCGCGGGGCACGGGGTAGGGGTGGCCGGCGAGGTAGACGTACGCGTCGTCGGCGGCCGCGGCGGTGGCCTGTGGGTCGCCGAGCACGCGGGCCGCGTCGGTGCCCGGCTCCGGGACCACGACCAGCGTGCGCAGCATGCCGAGCGCCTGGTTCACGGTGGTCGAGAGGAGGGCGCCGACCTCCTCGATGCGGCGGAGCCTGAGGGCGCGGCGCGCGAACGCCAGCGCCGCGGTCGTCAGGTCGCGCGACTGAGGCGAGAGGGCGCGGTCGATGGCCCGCTGGACGACGAGGTGGTGGAACACCGCCAGCAGCAGCCCCCCGCCGAGCACCGCCGCGCCCAGGACCGTGGGCTCGCGGGCCAGGAGCGCCGCCCCCCAGGCGGCGGTCGCGGCCGCCGGGACCAGCGCCAGGGCCGTCGCCGCCCGCCATTTCCCCAACCCGGCGCCGTCGGTCTCGGCAGCCATGCGCATTCTCGAGCGCACGAACAGTAGCACGCCTTCCGGCACATGGGGAGACTCGGGGCGCGTGGCCGTATCATGGCAGGAAGTGTAGAATCGCCCCGCTGCTGCCCGGTCGGGCCCGGGCCGGCTCAACCCGAGGTCAGGGGGTACGTCATGAGGAAGCTGGTTGTGATCCTGGCGTGTGGCGGACTGCTGGCGGGCGCCGCCGCCTGCACCAGCAGCTCGCGGCTGGACGAGCTGACCTGGTGCGAGCAGGTCGCCGAGGTGGAGTGCCGCTGGGTCTATTCCTGCTGCAACGTGGGCGAGCGCCTGACGCTGACGGGGCTCAATGCGCACGAGGAGTCGGAGCCGACGTGCCGCGCGCAGCTGACCGCCGCGTGCCTCGACGAGTGGGCGGTCCCGCTGGCCTCGATCGCGGCGGGCCGCCTGAGCTTCGAGGCCGAGACCGCAGACACGTGCCTCGACACCATGCGGACGATGGCGTCGCAGTGCCCCACCAAGAGGGAAGACGTCGACGAGTGCGACCACGTCGTCGCCGGCCGCGTGGGGGTGGACGGCGAGTGCGCCTACGACGAGGAGTGCGCGGGGCAGGCGCGCTGCCGCCGGCTCGGCGCCGGCGCCTCCGGCCGCTGCTACGACAAGGCCGGCCAGGACGGGCTGTGCGAGTCGAGCCTCGACTGCCAGGACGGCCTCTTCTGCTACCAGGGGACGATGCCCCAGTACGTGTGCGTGGCGATCCCCACCGTCGGCCCCGGCGACGCCTGCAACGGCGTCACCCTCAGCTGCGACCAGGGCTACTACTGCGAGTCCGACAGCGACACGTGCGAGCCCCAGAAGGCCTCGGCCGAGAGCTGCTCGGCCCAGAGCGAGTGCCAGGAGGGGCTCGTCTGCGAGTACACCGGTCGCTGTGGCGCGGGCCTCGGCGTGGGGCAGACCTGCTCGTACAGCCAGCTGTGCGCCGCCGGCCTGTACTGCGACACGACCGTCGACGAGTGCACGGCGCTGAAGACCAGCGGCGCCACGTGCTACTCGTCCGCCGAGTGCGACCCCGCCCTCTACTGCGACAGCAACGACCGCTGCTCGTCCCGGCGGGCCCCCGGCGAGAACTGCACCAGCGGCAACGGCTCCTGCCAGGAGTACTACGCCTGCCAGCCGCGGGGGAACTGCCAGGCCCGCGGCGACGTCGGGTCGGAGTGCTACACCGACGACCAGTGCCTCGAGCGGCTCGAGTGCAACCCCGACTCGCGCATCTGCGAGATGGAGCCGCTCAAGCTCCCGGCCGGCTCGTTCTGCCTCGAGAGCAGCGCGTGCGAGTCGGGGAAGTGCTCGAGCAACGAGTGCATCGCGTTCTGCACGGGGGAGGGGTAGCTCCGGGGCATCGCGACCCGGTCCACGGGCGGCGGCGCGCGGCGCGGGTGCCGCTCGCCGGCGGCGAGTGAGGCCGTCGCGGCCGAGCTCGAGCGCCTGGGCTCGTTGCGCCGGCAGGTCGAGGACCTCGTGCGCGTCAGAGCTTCACCCACCCGCGCTCCAGCGCCTGGTGGAGGAGGATGCCCGCGAGGAAGGCCGCGCCCATGTTCCACATGGCGAAGCCGGCGACGACCAGCATCACGTAGACGTGCTCTTTCTTGCTGCCGATGTCCCTGGTGGTGAGGGCGAGCTCCGCGCCGGCGAAGAACAGGATCACGCCGAGGATCGCCTTCGGGAAGATCTGGAACAGCAGGCCCACCGAGTGGCTGAAGAACAGCGCCAGCCCCATCATGATCACGCCCAGCATCACGAGCGACCCGCCGGTGCGCGCCCCGAAGCGGACGTGCCCGGCCATGCCGCCGGCGCCATGACACAGCGGGATGCCCCCCAAGGGGGCCGAGGCGAGGTTCATGAGCCCCTGGGAGACCGCCATCACGCGGTCGGTCACCGGGCGGTCGGGGAAGAGCTCGTTGTTCTCGGCCCGGATGGCGATGACGGCGTTGCCGATGGTGAGGGGGAGCTGCGGGATCGCGAGCACGAGGCTGCCGGCGACGAAATCGCTCCAGCTCATGCGCGCGAACGTGAAGTCGGGCAGCCGGAAGCTCGGCCGCATCGCGAGCACCTGCTGCGCGTGGACCGGGTCGAGGAAGTAGGCCGCGACGGCGCCGACGAGGAGCAGCGCGAACATCGCCGGGAACCGTGGGTACGTGAGCAGGACGAAGGTGATGAGGAGCCCGAGGCCGCCGAGCCAGGGCGTCACCAGCATCATCTTGACGCCCTCGACGATGAACATCAGGCCCAGCCCGAGCACGATCCCCCGGACGATGGGCTTGGCGGCGAGCCTGGTCGCCAGGTTGACCGTCTTCGTCGTGCCGGCGAGAAGCCAGAAGAGGCCGGTGAAGAGACCGGCACCACAGATCATGCCGGCGCTCACCGCTCCGCCCGAGGCGATGGCCGCGCCGCCGATGACCTTCATCGGCTGGACGGGGATGGGGGTCTTGTAGTAGAGGCCGACCACCACCTCGCTGAGCCCGAACATGAAGAGAACGCCGAGCGGGTCGACCTTCAGCACGGCGATGTAGCCGACGACGAACGGGATGAGGGTCCCGAGGTCCCCGAAGGCGCCGGCCAGCTCGACGAGGTCGTAGCGGTTCTTGCCCCTGGCCCGGCGGCGGTACCAGGGGACGGGCGGCGGCGACTCCGCGGCGGCGACCTCCTCGGGCGGCGCGGCCCCTCGCGGCGCGCCCATCTTCACCTCCCCCGTGGGCGCCCGTGCCCGTCGGGCTCGGTCGCGACGAGCGCCCGCGCTTCGTGCTCGACGTGGGCCATGGGTCGCCTCTGACTCGAGGATGCGGACCGGCAGGGGAGGCGGACAAGCCAGGGCTTCGGATTGCTTCCTCCTGCTACTTTGAGTACCTTCTGGTTACTTTCTCCCCAGACCGCCATGCCCGGTGACATGCTCTCGAGCCGCGAGGTGGCGCAGTACCTCGGCATCCACGAGAAGCAGGTCTATCGCCTGCTGCGCCAGGGCCGCTTGCCGGGCACGCGCGTGACCGGGCGCTGGATCTTCTCGCGCCGGCTGGTGCAGGAGTGGATCGAGGCCTGCTCGCGCGAGGCGCTGCGCCCGGAGCGGCAGCGCGCGACGGCGACGCCGGCAGTCGAGCCGCACCACCTCATCATCGCGGGCAGCGACGACCTGCTGCTGCAGATCCTCGTCCGGGAGTTCAACCGCCGGCACCCCGCGATGCTGGCGACCACGGCGGTCCTCGGCTCGCTCGCCGGGCTCGAGAGCGTGCGGGAGCGACGCGCCCACGTCGCCGGGATCCACCTGCTCGACCCCCCGAGCGGCGAGTACAACCGGCCGCAGGTGGCAGCGGCCTTCGCGCGCCGGCGCGCGTTCCTCGTCACGCTGGCCCACCGGCAGGAGGGGATGATCCTCCCCCGGGGCAATCCCCGGCGGGTCGGGAGCTTCGCCGACGTCGTACGGTTGCGCCTTCGCCACGCCAACC